>NZ_JABFMQ010000011.1:0-140701 GCF_013359625.1 Herbaspirillum sp. C9C3 | reverse complement strand
CTCGAACCCGCGACCCCCGGCGTGACAGGCCGGTATTCTAACCAACTGAACTACCACTCCTAAAACCGTTTCAGCTGTCCTTGCTTGCTGAAAGATCGCTATTATAGGAGAGACTTTTTCAAAAAGCCAGGCCTTTTTTAGAAAATTGCGAAATATTTTACGAGCAGGCCTTATGCCTTGAACTTGCCCTCGAATGCCAGCTTGGAAAGCGGCTCACGCGGGCTGGGCACTTCACGTGCCTGCAACCCTTCCGGCAGGACCGACTTGTCACCCAGCTTGCCCACCACCACCATGGCTTCCACCGAGAATTCAGCCGGCACATTCAGTTCAGTGCGGGCGCGGTCCTTGTCGAAACCGGCCATGCCGTGCGCATGCCAGCCCGACAGCGACGCCTGCAAGGCCAGATAACCCCAGGCCGAGCCGGTGTCGAAGGAATGGGTCGGCGCAGGCACCGCCTCGGTCGCACCCGGCGGCACCATCACGGTCCGCGACAACACCACGATCAGCGCCGAAGCATTGGCGCACCAGCTACGGTTGAATTCGTTCAACAGACCCAGCAGGCTGTCCCAGGCCGGCGTGCCACGACGCGCGTAGACGAAGCGCCAGGGCTGCGCATTGTAGGCCGAGGGCGCCCAGCGGGCGGCTTCCAGGAAAGTCAGGACGGTTTCTTCAGAGATCTCGGCACCGTTGTAGGCGCGCGGAGACCAGCGGTTCAGGAATTGCGGATCAATGGGATAGTCAGCGTTGCGCGGATTGGCGGACATGCTCTTTTTCCTATGGTGATGTGAGAGGGATGAATTCAGGCAGCTGGCATCTTAGCAGCGCCGCTCCTTTGCTGCAGAGCCTGGACAGATCGGTATGGATATAAAAAAACCCGCGCACCTTGCGGTGGCGGGTTAAATCCAATTCTCAGGGGTGATGAATTGGAGGGGGAGGAACTTCAGAATAACGATGCCCCTCTTGCGCCTCCAACGTTTTTACACGCTGTAACATCCGTTGCAATTGTGCAGTGGACTGTGAGCTATCTGTCAGGATTGGGTAACTTGTTGTCGTCCAAACACGACATGCTCCGATTTGGGAGCAAGCTCATTTCCCGATACAGAAGCGCGAAAAGATCACCCCCAGCAAATCATCCGGCGTGAACTTGCCGGTGATGCTGGACAAGCGCTCCTGCGCCAGCCGCAGTTCTTCCGCAAACAGATCCAGCGCATGTTCACCGGCCTCATTGTCCAGCGCCGCATGCGCCGCCGCATGGGCCAGGTGCTCATCGGCCGCCTTCAACGCCAGCAAGTGACGCTCGCGGGCCAGATAGCGCGACTCCACTGTCTGCTGCCAGCCTGCAATGCGCAGCAATTCGGCCCGCAACAAGTCCACGCCCTGTCCTTCGGCCGCCGAAAGGTAAACGTGCGTGGCATCGGGCATGGTATCCACGGCCGGCTTGTGGCCGGAGCGGTCGATCTTGTTCCAGATGCGGATGATGGGTACGCCTTCAGGAAAGCGCGCGGTGATCTTCTCATCTTCCAGCGTAGGGCCACGGTCAGCGTCCAGCATGTGCAGGATCACATCGGCCTTGGCCACCTCGGCCCAGGTGCGCTCGATGCCGATGCGCTCGACTTCATCCGGGCCGCTGCCATCCTCGCCGGCCTCGCGAATGCCGGCGGTATCGATGATGTTCAGCGGCATGCCCTCGATCTGGATGGTCTGCGTCACCTTGTCGCGCGTGGTGCCCGCGATGGGCGTGACGATGGCCACATCCGATCCGGCCAGTACGTTCAACAGCGAGGACTTGCCCACGTTGGGCTTGCCGGCCAGCACCGCATTCAATCCATCACGCAGCAAGGCCCCCTGGGCCGCATGCCTGAAGACCTCTTCCAGCGTGGCGCGGATGGTGGCCAACTGACCGCGGGCGTCACTCTGCTTGAGGAAATCGATTTCTTCCTCGGGGAAATCCAGCGTCGCTTCCACCAGCATGCGCAGGCGCGTGACCTGGTCCACCAGCTCATGAATCACCCTGGAGAAGGCACCCGAGAGCGATTCGGAGGCCGACTTGGCCGCCGCCTCGGTGGTGGCTTCGATCAGGTCGGCCACGGCCTCGGCCTGGGCCAGGTCGATCTTGTCGTTCAGGAAGGCGCGCTGGGTGAATTCGCCCGGCTCGGCCAGGCGCAGACCGATTTCGCTGCCGGCCTGCACACAGCGCGCCAGCAACATCTGCATCACCACCGGGCCGCCATGTCCCTGCAGCTCCAGCACATCCTCCCCGGTGTAGGAATGCGGGGCCGGGAAATGGATCGCCAGGCCCTGGTCGATCGGACTGCCATCCTCGTTGAGGAAAGGCAGATAGGTGGCATGACGCGGCGACAGGCTGTCGCGACCACATACGGCGCGCATCACCGGCGCCAGGTTCTTGCCGGAAATGCGGACCACGCCAATGCCTCCGCGTCCGGGTGCGGTGGCGATGGCGGCAATGGGAGAAGAATCGAAAGTCATCTGCGAGTACTTGTTGTTGTGTTGAGGTGAGACCGCCGCTGCTCCCCCTCGGAGCAACGACGTAAAGCCATGTTAAACCTGCCTGCCCGGTACGACCGAAAAAAAACCCGTGGATTCCACGGGTTTTTCCTTTGATGGCCTGCAAGAACCGGATTACTTGGTCTTGCCGCTATCGATGTTGCGGGTGATCACCCATTGCTGCGTGATCGACAGGATGTTGTTGGTCACCCAGTACAGCACCAGGCCGGACGGGAAGAAGAAGAACATGAACGAGAACACCAGCGGCATGAACATCATCACCTTGGCCTGCACCGGATCCGGCGGGGTCGGGTTCAGCTTGGTCTGCAGGAACATCGACGCTGCCATGATGATCGGCAACAGACCGATGGGCATGTTGAAGTAAGGGATGGTGCCGAACAGACGGTCAGGTGCGGTCAGGTCATGCACCCAGCCCAGCCACGGCGCGCCGCGCATTTCCACCGATGCCAGCAGCACCGAGTACAGCGAGATGAACACCGGGATCTGGATCACGATGGGCAGGCAGCCCCCCAGCGGATTGATCTTCTCGGTCTTGTAGAGCGCCATCATCTCGCGGTTCATGGCTTGCGGATCACCCTTGTGGCGTTCGCGGATGGCCTGCATCTTCGGCGAGACCGCCTTCATCTTGGCCATGCTGCGATAGCTGGCGGCCGACAGCGGGAAGAACACCAGCTTGATCAGCACCGTCAGCAGGATGATGGTCCAGCCCCAGTTGCCCACCAGGTTGTGGATGTGGGTCATCAGCCAGAAGATGGGCTCGGCGATCACGGTCAGGTGGCCGTAGTCGCGCACCAGATCCAGGCCCGGGGCAATGGCCTGCAGGGTCTTGGAAATGGTCGGGCCGGAATACAGCTGGCTGTCCATGGTCACGCTGGCGTTCGGTGCCACGGTGCCCAGCGGCAGGATGGAACCGACCGCATACAGGTTGTCGCCGACCTTCTTGCTGAAGATGTCGCGCTGCGCCTTCTCGGGCGGGATGAAGGCCGAGACGAAGTAATGCTGCACCATGGCGAACCAGCCATTGTCAGCCTTGTTGACGTGCTGCTGCTTGCCGTTGGCGATCTTCTCGAAGTCCAGCTTCTCGAAATGCTCGGCGTTGCTGTACACCGCAGGACCGGTGAAGGTGCTGTAGAAGTGCGATTCGCCACCGGGCTTGTTGCCGTCGCGCACCAGTTGCAGGTACAGCGAAGGATTGATCGCCGCGCCCGTGGTGTTGGTCACGGTGTGCTTGATGTCGATCAGGTAGCTGTCGCGCTTGAAGGTGTAGGTCTTGGTCAGCTTCACGCCACCCTGCTCGGCCACCAGCACCAGCTGGATTTCATTGCCATTGTCCAGCGTACGCGGACCGGCCTGGGCAGTGAAGAGGGTCTTGTGGTTGGGGAAGGGACCGCCGATCAGGCCCGACTCGGCCAGGTACATGTGGCCCGGTTCGGAATCGAACAGCACGACATTCTTGGTCGGGTCGACCACGTCCGGTTGCTTCAGCAATTCCAAGCGCTTCAACTCACCGCCCACGGTATCGATGCTGGCCTTGACCAGGTCGGTGGTGATGGTGATGGTTTCGCCCTTGGTGGCGGCAGCCACGTCAGCCCCCGGCACGGCGCCAGGTGCCGGTGCGGGCGTGCCGGCCTGCGGCACGGGGGACCCGGTCGGGCTGGCGGTGGGTGCGGCCGGATTGGCGGCGGCTTGCTCCTGAGTCGGGGTGGCCGACGGGAAGAACATCGACTGATGTCCGTTATGGCGCATCCAGCCATCCCACAGCAGTAGCAGGGAGAAGGAGAATACAACCCACAGGACGGTACGTTTGATATCCATATGCGTATTGATGAGTTCAGGAGTGGCTGCAACCGTCAGCGGCCACAGGGGGAGACAGCCGCGCTACCGAAGACGGCAGCGCAGTGGTCGGGGAATCGGGAACGGCAATCGAAGAAGACGGGCCTCTTGCCTCTGCCTCTGCCTCGGCATGCGCACGTGCCTCGGCCGAACCCGGCACGAAATCCAGGCCGCCGGCATGCCAGGGATGGCACTTGCACAGGCGCTGGCCGGCCAGCAGGCTGCCCTTGAGCGCGCCATGCAGGCGCACCGCCTCGGCGGCATAGTCGGAACAGCTGGGATAGAAACGGCAATTCTGCCCCAGGAAAGGGCTCACTCCCAGCTTGTAGGCACGTAACAGCAGGAGCAGAGGGGTCTTCATCACTTCCTGTTTTCCTGGCTATTTCCTGGCGAACGCGGGGGCGCTCGGCAGGAAGGCGAACAATTGCGTCAGTTCGGCGCGCAGCATGAGCTTGACTGCCACACTGCGGGCAGGATCCTTCCTGGTATTGACCGGGCGCGACAGCCGCACGATGCAGTCCACGGCAGGCAGCTGGGCCTGCCGAAACAGCTCGCGGGTAGCCCGCTTGATCGTGTTGCGGGTGACCGCACGGGGTGCCAGCCGCTTGGCCGCCACCACGCCCAGACGGGCTTGCGGCAGGCTGTTGCGGCGTGCGTACAACACGAAATGCTCGGTACGATACACGGGGCGCAAACGAAAAACGGATGAAAACTCATCCGTTTTAACGATTCGCCGATCGCGTGGGAAGTCGCCTGCTTGACGTGCTGGAAGCGATGTACGGACGTCCGTCACACGAAACGGCTGCGCAAGGCCCCGGCTTAAACAGCAGCCAGACGCTTGCGGCCCTTGGCGCGACGGGCGTTGATCACGGCACGGCCGCCACGGGTGGCCATACGGGCACGGAAACCATGGGTACGCTTGCGACGCACGACGGAAGGTTGGTAAGTACGTTTCATGTTGGACTCGCTAAGTTGGGCTGCCTTGGAGCAAACAGCAAAAATAAATCGGAATTCTGGAACCGCTTTCGGTGTGCCTGTTCCGCATCACCGATGCCCTGCCGCCCAACAAGCCGGCAGCCCCTGCATCGCTGACACCATTAACTCTGTTGGCCTCTGCCGCCTCCCGGTGCAATACCTGGGTAATCGACCGGTGGGCAACTGAAACAGCACTGCGTCGGCACCGCGCGCAATTCTTCAGATGGTGAACCCTGAATTAGACTGCATTTTCCCCTTGGCTGTCAATGACTTATGCGCTTTTGCGCCCTCCCCGCCCCCGCAACGGCCGGCGTCAGAGGCAGAACGTGGCGGAATTGCCGCATCCGCTCGCAATCCCGGCCTCTCCCGGTGCCGCGCCTGCCCGGGAAAAACACGATATGAAGTTGCTTGCAAGACATCTCCCGTGATCCTGCCAATACCTTCATCGGATGGGGAGGAGGCATGAAGAAAACGCAAACAGTCCATGCGCCCGGCGCATGAACAAATCTGTAAATCATCTAAAGCATTTTTTCAGCGGCGCTGGACATCGGTGCGCCCGGGATGCGCACCGGCTGGGGATGAGGCGGATCAGCAACAGAGCAAGAGCGCAATCGTCGCCGTTACAAAAAAGATGGTTCATGCGGGCGGCACCCTGCAATATGACAAACATGCCTGGCACGATTCCAGCTATAACGGGATATGAAGGAAAGAGATCGGTGCACAAGCATGCGCAAAAGGCACCGGGAGGAGGAGGACCACCGCATCGGCAGGACCAGCCCGTCCGGCCTGCTCTGAATGGCCCCACGGGCATTGTCCGCCTGTTCTCTTGCGTCGGCTATCAGGGATTTCACCATGGTGTCCTGCGCGAAAATAGCGCACCGTATGGTCAACCGCTGACGCGCTGCGCACATTGAAAGAGCATGATGTGAACGAGGCTTCCAATATCCCTGTGTCGGCAAGGGGATCAGAGCGTCAGCTCAACGCACGGGAACATGCAGGGAAAATCCTGGGCTTGCTGAACGAAGCTGCACTAATGGGATCAGCAAGAGGAAGCAAAAAAAGGAATAGAATAAAAACACGATCCGAAAAGATCTTCGCATCACGCTGTGGATGCTACGGCTTTCAAAGAACACACCGGCAATGACGCAGTACAGAGTCACCGACGCGTTCTTCGATAACCGCAGATGGCAAGTCCAGACATATGAATCTGTTTCGTACTTTTTTGAGAGCGACGGAGGTGGTATGGATATCTACAGCAGCTTTGCAAGCCGGTTCGACAAGACCAGAGAAGAAGAATTATCGCTTGAAGAGTATCTGAATCTTTGCAAGAACGACCCGGCAGTCTACGCATCGGCTGCCGAACGGATGCTGATGGCCATCGGCGAACCGGAGAAGGTCGACACCCGGGAAGATCCGCGCCTCTCGCGCATCTTCGCCAACAAGGTCATCAAGGTCTATCCCGCCTTCAAGGAGTTCTATGGCGCGGAAGAAGTCATCGAGCAGGTTGTTTCGTATTTCCGCCATGCCGCGCAGGGTCTGGAAGAGAAGAAGCAGATCCTTTATCTGCTGGGCCCGGTCGGTGGTGGCAAGTCCTCCATCGCCGAACGCTTGAAGCAATTGATGGAGCAGGTGCCCTTCTATTCCATCAAGGGTTCGCCGGTCAATGAATCGCCGCTGGGCCTGTTCGATTACGACGAAGACGGCCCCATCCTCGAAGAGCAGTACGGCATCCCGCGCCGCTATCTCAAACCCATCCTGAGCCCCTGGGCGGTCAAGCGCCTGCACGAGTACAACGGCGACATCCGCCAGTTCCGTGTGGTCAAGCGCTATCCGTCCATCCTGCGCCAGATCGGCATTTCCAAGACCGAACCGGGCGATGAAAACAACCAGGACATTTCCACCCTGGTCGGCAAGGTCGACATCCGCAAGCTGGAACAATATTCGCAGGACGATGCCGACGCCTACAGCTATTCGGGCGGCCTGTGCCTGTCCAACCAGGGCCTGCTGGAGTTCGTGGAAATGTTCAAGGCCCCCATCAAGGTGCTGCACCCGCTGTTGACGGCCACGCAGGAAGGCAACTTCAAGGGCACCGAAGGTTTTGGTGCGATCCCCTTCGATGGCGTCATCCTGGCCCACTCCAACGAATCGGAATGGAAGGCCTTCCGCAACAACAAGAACAATGAAGCGCTGCTGGACCGCATCTTCATCGTCAAGGTGCCGTATTGCCTGCGCGTCTCGGAAGAAATCAAGATCTACGAAAAGCTGATCCGCAGCTCTTCGCTGGGCAAGGCGACATGCGCCCCCGGCACGCTGAAGATGATGGCGCAGTTCTCGGTACTGACGCGCCTGAAGGAGCCGGAGAATTCGAGCCTCTTCTCCAAGATGCAGGTCTATGACGGCGAGAACCTCAAGGATACCGATCCGAAAGCCAAGTCCTATCAGGAGTACCGCGACTATGCCGGTGTGGATGAGGGCATGAACGGCATCTCCACGCGCTTCGCCTTCAAGATCCTTTCGCGCGTGTTCAACTTTGATACCACCGAGGTAGCGGCCAATCCGGTGCACCTGATGTACGTGCTGGAGCAGCAGATCGAGCGCGAGCAGTTCCCGCAGGAAGTCGAGCAGAAATATCTCTCCTTCGTGAAGGACACGCTGGCCTCGCGCTATGCCGAATTCATCGGCAAGGAAATCCAGACCGCGTATCTGGAATCGTATTCGGAATATGGCCAGAACGTCTTCGACCGTTACGTGACCTATGCCGACTTCTGGATCCAGGATCAGGAATACCGCGATCACGATACCGGCGAAAGCTTCGACCGCGCGGCCCTGAATGCGGAACTGGAAAAGATCGAGAAGCCGGCCGGCATCAGCAACCCCAAGGACTTCCGCAACGAGATCGTCAACTTCGTGCTGCGTGCGCGGGTCAACAACGGTGGCAAGAATCCGCTGTGGACCAGCTATGAAAAACTGCGCGTGGTGATCGAGAAGAAGATGTTCTCCAACACCGAAGACCTCTTGCCGGTGATTTCCTTCAACGCCAAGGGCTCCACCGAAGAAATGCAGAAACACGAAGACTTCGTCAACCGCATGGTCAGCAAGGGCTACACGCCCAAGCAGGTACGCCTGCTGTGCGAATGGTACCTGCGCGTGCGCAAGTCCTCGTAAGCGCCGCTGTTGCGCATCGCCCGCTCCAAGCACGGCGATGCGCGCGGCGACCCTTCGGCGCCGTGCGCCTGGCGCACCGCCGACCACTAGCAGGAGAACCGAGTGCTGCATCAGATCATCGACCGCAGGCTGGCTGGCAAGAACAAGAGCATCGCCAACAGGGAGCGCTTCCTGCGGCGCTTCAAGGGGCATATCCAACGTTCGGTGGCGGACGCCGTGCGCGACCGCAGCATCACCGATCTGGAAAAATCGAAGAGCATCAGCATCCCGCGCAAGGATGTCTCGGAGCCCTTCTTCCATCACGGCAAGGGTGGCAAGCGCGAAGCCGTGCATCCGGGCAACCAGGATTATTTGCAGGGTGACCGCATCCCGCGCCAGAACGGCGGCAGCGGTGGTGGGGGCGGCAGCAGTGCCAGCAACGACGGTGAAGGACAGGACGACTTCACCTTCGAACTGACCCGCGAAGAATTCATGCACTACTTCTTCGAGGACCTGGAACTGCCGCGTCTGGTGGAAACCAATCTGCTGCAAGTACCCAACTGGAAGAACCAGCGTGCCGGGTATTCGGTCGATGGTTCGCCCAACAATATCGACGTGGTGCGTTCGCTGCGCTCTTCGCTGGGCCGCCGCATCGCCCTGGGCGGGCCGCTGCAGCGCCAGCTCGATGCCGCCGAAGAAGCGCTGGCCGAGATGAAGCGCAAGCCTCAGGAGCACAGCGCCGACATCCCGCTGCTGGAAGAGGAAGTGAAGCATTTGCGCGCCCGCATCCTGCGCATCCCCTTCATCGACCCTTTCGATCTGCGCTATGTGAACAGGGTGCGCCAGCCGCAGCCCTCCAGCCGTGCGGTGATGTTCTGCGTGATGGACGTATCGGGCTCGATGGATGAGCAGCGCAAGGATTTGTCCAAACGCTTCTTCATCCTGCTGTATCTCTTCCTCACGCGCAATTACGAACACATCGAAGTGGTCTTCATCCGCCATCACACCCGCGCCGATGAAGTCGATGAAAACACCTTCTTCCATTCGCAGGAAAGTGGCGGCACGGTAGTCTCCAGCGCACTGGAGCTGATGCACGACATCATCACCAAACGCTATTCGCCCAGCGAATGGAACATCTATGGCGCGCAAGCCTCGGATGGCGACAACTGGAACGACGATTCCCCCAAGTGCCGTGAACTGCTGGAGTCCGCCATCCTGCCACTGACACGCTACTTCGCCTACATCCAGGTGGCCGAGCCGGAACAGAACCTGTGGACCGAGTACATGCAGCTGATCGAATCGCATCCGCACTTCGCCATGAAGAAGGTGCAATCGGCCGCCGAGATCTATCCGGTCTTCCGCGAACTCTTTGAAAAGCAGGTGCACGCATGAACAGCCGCTTCAAGCATGACCCGCTGCCTTGCCCCTCGGACTGGAGCTTTGATCTCATCGAGCGCTACAACGAGGAAATCGCACGCGTGGCCAAGGGTTACGAGCTGGACATCTACCCCATCCAGCTGGAGATCATCTCGGCCGAGCAGATGATGGATGCCTATGCCTCGCACGGCATGCCGGTCAACTATCGCCACTGGTCCTACGGCAAGCATTTCATGTTGACCGAACGCGACTACAAGCGCGGGCAGATGGGCCTGGCCTACGAGATCGTGATCAATTCCGATCCCTGCATCGCCTACCTGATGGAAGAGAACACGATGACCATGCAGGCCCTGGTCATCGCCCATGCGGCCTATGGCCACAACTCCTTCTTCAAGGGCAATTACCTGTTCCAGTTGTGGACGGACGCCAGCGCCATCATCGATTACCTGGTGTATGCGCGCAATTACATCGCCGAGTGCGAGGAACGGCATGGCTTCGAACGCGTGGAGGAATTGCTGGACTCCTGCCATGCGCTGATGAATTACGGCGTGGACCGCTACAAGCGTCCGCAACGCCTGTCGCTGGCACAGGAGAAGGCGCGCCAGCGCGAACGCGAAGCCTATATGCAGTCGCAGGTCAACGAGCTGTGGCGCACCTTGCCGGCAAAAAAGGAAACGGCGGCCGCCGCCGTGGAAGGCCGCTTCCCGTCCGAGCCACAGGAGAACCTGCTGTATTTCGCCGAGAAGAATGCCCCCCTGCTGGAGCCGTGGGAACGCGAAGTCATCCGCATCGTGCGCAAGGTCGGCCAGTATTTCTATCCCCAGCGTCAGACCCAGGTGATGAACGAAGGCTGGGCCACCTTCTGGCATTACACGCTGTTGAATACGCTCTATGACCAGGGCCGCCTGACCGATGGCTTCATGATGGAATTCCTGCACTCGCACAGCAATGTGGTGTTCCAGCCGCCCATCACCAAACCGTATTACAACGGCATCAATCCGTATGCACTGGGCTTCTCGATGATGAGCGACATCCGCCGCATCTGCGAGAATCCCACCAATGAAGACCGCGAGTGGTTCCCCGACATCGCCGGGCGCAACTGGCTCGATACCCTGCAATACGTGATGCGCAACTACAAGGACGAGAGCTTCATTGCGCAATATCTCTCACCCAAGCTCATGCGCGACATGCGCATGTTCGCCGTGCTCGATGACGAGGCGCGCAGCGAGATCGAGGTCTCGGCCATCCACAACGAGCGCGGCTTCCAGTACGTGCGCCAGGCCCTGTCCCGGCAGTACGACATCAACCATCGCGAACCCAACATCCAGGTCTGGTCGGTCAACACGCGCGGCAACCGCAGCCTCACGCTGCGCCACTTCCGCAGCGATGGCCGCTCGCTGGGCGACAGTACCAACGAGGTGCTGCGCCACATGGCGCGGCTGTGGCAGTTCGACGTCTATCTGGAGAGCGTGGACGACAACGGCTACATCGTGCAGCGCTATGAATGCGTGGCCGAGAACCGGTATGCTCTGCGTTCGTGAGTGACCGCCGCCAGGAGTAACCATGCCCGCCGCCCCCGCCACCCCGCGCCCGCCGATCTCGGCCCGGACCATCCCGCTGTTTCCGCTGGCCAGCACGCTCTTTCCGGAAGGGCGGCTGCCGCTGCAGATCTTCGAGGTGCGCTACCTGGACATGATAGGCAAGTGCATCGCCGAGGGCAGCAGCTTCGGCGTGGTGGCCCTGACGGAAGGATCGGAAGTGCGGCGCCCTGGCCAGAGCGAACGCTTCGTCGGCGTGGGCACGCTGGCGCGCATCCAGGAATGGAGCACGCCCTCGCCCGGTCTCATGCGCATCGCCTGTCTGGGTGGCGAACGCTTTCGCATCGTGCAGGCCGAGCAGCAGAAACACGGACTATGGACCGCGCAAGTGGAGATGATGGAAGCGGACCGCGCCGTGACAATCCCCGAGGAGTTGCGCAATACCGCGCAGGCGCTGGAGAATCTGCTGCAATCGGTGTTGCGCCAGGGCCTGCCGGACAGTGAAGTGCCCATCGCCGCGCCTTACCGGCTGGAAGATTGCGGCTGGGTGGCCAACCGCTGGGCCGAGATGATGCCCATTACCGTCAACCTCAAGCAAAGCCTGCTGGCGCTGGACAATCCGCTCTTGCGGCTGGAGCTGGTGCAGGATGCGCTGGATGAGCTGGGCTGGCTGAAATAGTTAGTTATTTCCATATTGCAACTAACTATCCTGCTTCAGATTTCCTGAAATTCCTCCCACCCCGTCACGGCGCCACGCCACTGATCCCAGCCTCGGCCAGCAGCGCCGACATCCCCGACCAGAAGATCTGGATCCCGATACACAGCAGGATGAAGGCCGACAGGCGCAGCACCACCATGGTGCCCAGGCGCCCCATCAGCAGCACCAGCTTGTGCGCATAGTTGTAGCAAAGGAAGATCACCAGTGCCGTGAGCGCCGCGCCCAGGGCGGCACTGCCGACCGAGATGACCCAATCCAGCAGGCGGGTCGGCGTATTGGCGCCCAGCGTGATGGAAGCGGCGATGGTGCCGGGGCCGACGGTCAGGGGGAAGCTCATCGGATAAAAGCTGCGCGCCTTGATTTCGTCGTCGGGCAGGTCTTCGTCATAGGACTTGGCCACTTGCGTGGGGATGGAGCTGTCCTGACTGTTGTCGTTGAGCAGTTTCCAGCCCGAGACCGCCACCAGCAGACCGCCCCCCACGCGCACGATGGGCAGCGAGATACCGAAGAAGGTCAGCACGTGCGAGCCGATGAAGATGGCCGCCACCAGCATGAACCAGCAATTGATGGCGACCTGGCGCGCGATGCGCTTTTCGGTGCTGCGGCTGACGTTGCCCAGCAGGTTGGCGAAGACCGGCGCGATGCCCAGGGGATTAAGGATGGGCAAGAGCGTGATCGGGATCAGGACGACCGCCTTGAGGAAGAGGATGAACATGGCGCGATGAGAAAAAACGGCATTGAAGGTTGACCCGGCAGCGTAGCTGAAAGCCGCTACGCTGCCAACCACGGCGCCATCTGCCGTTGCGCCGTTGCGCCCATTTCTCTCAGGCGGCGCGCAGCTGCATGCCGCGCACCCTTGTCAACAGCAGCACGGCGATGCTCAGGTTCAACAGGTTCCAGGCGATGCCGTTGGCAAAGGCGGCGTGGTAATTGCCGGTGAGGTCAAAGATTTTGCCCGACATCCATCCGCCCAGGGCCATGCCGAACATGGTGGCCATGATGACCGCGCCCACGCGCTGACCCGCTTCGGCGGCGGGGAAGTATTCACGCACGATGATGGCATACGAGGGCACGATGCCGCCCTGGAACAGACCGAACAGGGCCGAGATGAGATAGAGCGAGGCCAGGCTGTCGAAGGGGATGAACAGCAGCAGCGACAGGCCCTGCAGCGCCGAGCCCAGCAGCAGCGTGCGCAGGCCGCCGATGCGGTCGCAGATGGCGCCGGAGACCAGACGGCTGACCACGCCGCAGGCCAGCATCAGCGAGAGCATCTGGGCACCGCGCGCCGGGCCATAGCCGAGGTCGCCGCAGTAGGCGACGATATGGACCTGGGGCATGGCCATGGCGACGCAGCAGGCGACACCCGCCACGCACAGCAGCAGCTGCGCCGAGCCCGGTGCCAGGCCGAAGGGGCGCGGGCCGCCGCCGGGGCGGGCGGTGACAGTCGCGCTGTCCTGCACCGGCGGGCGGGCGCGCATGAGCAGGGCCAGGCTGCACATGATGAGGCTGCAGGCGATGCCCATGCCGATGTAGGTCTGCTGCCAGCCGACGCTATCGACAAAGTGCTGGACGATGGGCGGCCACAGCGCGCCGCCCAGGTAGTTGCCGCTGGCGCACACCGCCACGGCGATGCCGCGCCGCTTGCGGAACCACAGCGAGGTATCGGCCACCAGCGGCGAGAAGGTACAGGCCGTGCCCAGCAAGCCGATCAGCAGGCAATGGGCGGCCATGAAGCACCAGATGTTGGGCGCCAGCGCGGCCGCGATGAAGCCTGCACCCAGGCAGGCCCCGCCCAGCAGCAGCGGGCGCATGATGCCGTAGCGGTCAGCCATGCGGCCCATGAAGAGGCCGCCGACACCCACGCCCAGCATGGTCAGGGTATAGGGCATGGAGGCCAGGCCACGATCTACCTGGAAATGCGCCTGCACCGCCGGCAGCACCACCGCCATCACGTACATGCCGCTGGCGCCCACGATCATGAGGACCAGGGTGATGCACAGGCGCAGTACGGCATAGGAGGAATCGACTTGGTAACGGTCGGTGGCAGAATGGGACAATGAAGAAGGCACGGCTGTCTCCGGACTAATTTTTTACATTATTGATGATTTAGTTTTTGCGTCGGCATTTCTAAGTTTTTTACCGGCCGCGCAACAAACTGCACCCGATAGGTGCAAATTCCAGGCTGACTAGCCTATCACGCAGCATGCCGGCTTGCTGGTGGACGTACAAAAAAGCCGCCCGGACCAGCAAGGCGCGAACGGCGTTCTGGAAGGAAAGCGGGCAGCCTCACCCCACGTGATAAAGATGCACCGGCCGAAACCCCAACCGCTCCTTGTGCCGCGCAATCTTCTGCAGCATCCGCAAGCCCTCCTCATGTCCGGCCACCACTACCCGGCGCACCGCGCTGCGGCCTTCGATGCCGTCCCAGGCTTGCGTGAGCACCCAGTCGCCCAACAGATCCTGCACCAGGTCGACGGTGAAGATGGCGCGCGTGTTGCCATCGGTGAAGTGCAGGCGCGTAGCCACGGTCACGGGCAGTGCATGGGTGACGTGGTCAGCAGAATCAATCATGGAAAAAACGAGGCGACGAAACGGCGGGCGTGGATGATAGCAGGACGACGGCGCAATACAAGAACCAGCGAGAAAGGTTCAGGAATGAAACAAACCGTCCGGCACAGGAGCCGGACGGTTTGCTTGATTCCGTAAATCATTTACAGATTAGGGGCCAGCCAGCGTTCCACGTCTTGCTTGGGCACATGGCGGCGCTCTGCCATGTCGACCACCTGATCCTCGCCGATCTTGCCGACCACGAAGTACTTCGACTGCGGATGCGCGAAGTAGAAGCCCGACACCGAGGCACCGGGGAACATGGCGTAAGACTCGGTCAACTGCATGCCGATCTCGTCGCACTGCATGACGCGGAAAGCGTCCGCCTTGACGGTGTGCTCGGGGCAGGCCGGATAGCCGGGCGCGGGACGGATGCCGAGATATTTTTCCTTGATGAGATCGGTGCTGCTCAGGTTCTCGTCAGCCGCATAGCCCCACAGGTCCTTGCGTACGCGCTCATGCAGGTATTCGGCGAAGGCTTCGGCCAGGCGGTCGGCCAGAGCCTTGAGCATGATGGACGAGTAATCGTCATGCGCATCCTCGAAACGCTTTTCGTATTTCTCGATACCGAGGCCAGCGGTCACGGCAAACATGCCGATGTAATCCTGCACGCCAGACTCCTTGGGCGCGATGAAGTCCGACAGGCACTGGTTGGGACGCGCCACGCCATCGACCACCGGCTTTTCGGTCTGCTGGCGCAGGCCGTAATAGGTGAAGGCGACCTGGCTGCGGCTGTCGTCGGTGTAGATCTCGATGTCGTCATCGTTGACGGTGTTGGCCGGCAAGAGCGAAATGACGCCATTGGCCGTGAGCCAGCGGCCATCGATGATCTTCTTCAGCATCGCCTGGGCTTCCTGGAAGACCTTGGTCGCGGCTTCGCCCACGACTTCATCGGTGAGGATGGCAGGGTAAGGACCGGCCAGGTCCCAGGTCTGGAAGAACGGACCCCAGTCGATATAGTTGGCCAGCAAACCCAGGTCCACATTCTTGAACAGGCGACGGCCGATGAACTTGGGCTTGACCGGGGCGAATTCCAACTTGGTCTTGTTGGCACGGGCTGCGGCCAGCGACAGCATGGGCGCGGCCTTCTTGCTGGCGTGCTGTTCGCGGATGCGTTCGTAGTCGGCGTTCAGGTCGGCCACGTATTGCGTCTTCTGCTCGTCAGCCAGCAGCGATTGCGCCACCGACACGGCGCGCGAGGCGTCCGGCACGTAGACCACCGGGCCTTCGTAGTTGGGCGCGATCTTGACCGCCGTGTGGGCGCGCGAGGTCGTCGCGCCACCGATCATCAGCGGCATCTTGAGACCCGCGAAATACGGATCGCGCTGCATTTCCTTGGCGACATACGCCATCTCTTCCAGCGAGGGCGTGATCAGGCCGGAGAGTCCGATGATGTCGGCCTTCTCTTCCTTGGCCTTGGCCAGGATCTCGGCGCAGGGCACCATCACGCCCATGTTGACCACTTCGAAGTTGTTGCACTGGAGGACGACGGTGACGATGTTCTTGCCGATGTCGTGGACGTCACCCTTGACGGTGGCAATGACGATCTTGCCCTTGGGCTTGGCGACTTCACCGGTGGCGATTTCGAGCTGGCGCTTCTCTTCTTCGATGAAAGGGATCAGGTGCGCCACGGCCTGCTTCATCACCCGCGCCGACTTGACCACCTGCGGCAGGAACATCTTGCCCTGGCCGAAGAGGTCACCGACCACGTTCATGCCGTCCATCAGCGGACCTTCGATCACGTGGATAGGACGACCACCATCGGCAGCGACCTGCTGGCGCACCTCTTCGGTGTCTTCCACGATCCACTGCGTAATGCCGTGTACCAGCGCATGCGAGAGGCGCTTGGCCACCGGCAGGTTGCGCCATTCGAGCGTGGCTTCTTCCTTCTTGTCGCCAGCCTTGAGCGTGGCGGCGTACTCGATCATGCGCTCGGTAGCGTCTTCGCGGCGGTTCAGGACCACATCTTCGACGCGCTCGCGCAGCTCGGCCGGCAGGTCGTCATAGACGCCGATCATGCCGGCGTTGACGATGCCCATGGTCATGCCGGCCTTGATGGCGTGATACAGGAAGACAGTATGGATCGCTTCGCGCGCCGGGTCATTGCCGCGGAAGCTGAAGGACACGTTGGAGACACCGCCGCTGATCTTGGCGTAGGGCAGGTTCTGGTGGATCCAGCGGGTGGCTTCGATGAAGTCGACCGCGTAGTTGTTGTGTTCCTCGATACCGGTGGCGACCGCAAAGATGTTGGGGTCGAAGATGATGTCTTCGGGCGGGAAGTCCAGCTTGTCCACCAGCAGGCGATAGGCGCGTTCGCAGATCTCGATCTTGCGGGCGAAGGTATCGGCCTGGCCCACTTCGTCGAAGGCCATGACGATGACGGCGGCGCCATAGCGACGGCACAGCTTGGCTTCGCGCAGGAATTTTTCCTCGCCTTCCTTCATCGAGATGGAGTTGACGATGGACTTGCCCTGCACGCACTTCAGGCCCGCTTCGATCACTTCCCACTTGGAGGAGTCGATCATGATGGGCACGCGCGCGATGTCGGGCTCGGAGGCGATCAGGTTGAGGAAGCGCGTCATGGCGGCGACCGAATCGAGCATCGCCTCATCCATGTTGATGTCGATGATCTGCGCACCGTTTTCGACCTGCTGGCGCGCCACGGCCAGGGCTTCGTCGTACTGTTCGTTCAGGATCAGGCGGGCAAAAGCCTTCGAACCGGTGACGTTGGTGCGCTCGCCGACATTGACATACAGCGAATCGTCATTGATGGTGAAGGGCTCCAGACCCGACAGGCGCATCTCGTGCGTGGGCTCGGGGAGCTTGCGCGGCGCAATCGTGGCGACCGTCTCGGCAATGGCCTTGATGTGCGGCGGCGTGGTGCCGCAGCAGCCACCGGCGACGTTGACGAAACCGCTTTCGGCGAATTCCTTCAACAGGGCCGAGGTGACATCGGGGGTTTCATCGAAACCGGTGTCGCTCATCGGATTGGGCAGGCCGGCATTCGGATAGATGCAGACGAAGGTGTCGGCGATCTTGGAAAGCTCTTCCGCATAGGGACGCATCAGCGCCGCACCCAGCGCGCAGTTCAGGCCCACGGTGAGCGGACGCGCGTGGCGGATGGAGTTCCAGAAGGCGGTCACGGTCTGGCCCGAGAGGATGCGGCCGGAGGCGTCGGTGACGGTGCCCGAAATCATGATGGGCAGGCGCTTGCCGCTCTCTTCGAAGAAAGTATCAATGGCGAACAAAGCCGCCTTGCAGTTGAGCGTGTCGAAGATGGTCTCCACCAGCAGCACGTCGGCACCGCCTTCGACCAGCGCGCGGGTCTGCTCCAGGTAGGCGGTGACCAGTTGATCAAACGTGACGTTGCGGGCAGCGGGGTCGTTGACGTCCGGCGAGATGGAAGCGGTCTTGGGCGTGGGGCCCAGGGCACCGGCCACGAAGCGCGGCTTGTCCGGGGTCGAGTACTTGTCGCAGGCGGCGCGTGCCAGACGGGCCGATTCCACGTTCATCTCGTAGACCAGATGCGCCATGTGGTAGTCGTCCTGGGCCACGCTGGTGGCGCCGAAGGTATTGGTCTCGATCAGGTCGGCACCGGCGGCCAGGTATTGCTCGTGGATTTCCTGGATGATGTGCGGCTGGGTCAGCGAGAGCAGTTCATTGTTGCCCTTGACGAACATCTCCTTGCCGGGAACGCTGAAGTCGGCGAAACGCTGGCCGCGATAATCCTCTTCAGTCAGCTTGTAGCGCTGGATCATGGTGCCCATGGCGCCATCGAGGATGAGGATGCGCTGCGACATCAGGTCGCGCAGCAGCAATTCGGTCTGGCACAGTTCGTTCGGCTTCATCTGGCGTTTTTCTCTGGTTACGGCAACAATGCGAGGCCTGTTCCCGCGCGCACGCGCGCTGCGGATAAAAAAACCGGCCAGAAACGGACCGGTTCAACAGGCAAAAAGTGAACCCGATTATACGTCAAAGCACCCTTCCCCCGCCTCCCGGCAGGCTTTGCGGGCTGTGCTTCGTTGCAAACCGTTAACTATTTATACCGATGCCCGATCAAGCACCCATCCTCATCCTGACCGCCCTGGAAAGTGAACTCGACGCCGCAGCGGCCCCGGCAGGCGTACAGGTGGTCTATTGCGGCGTGGGCAAGGTCAATGCCGCGCTGCATACGACGCAGGCCATCCTGACGCATCGTCCGCGCGCGCTCATCAATTTCGGCACGGCCGGCAAGATCGATCCCCTGCATGATGGCTTGCTGGAAGTGGCCGCCGTGCTCCAGCGCGACATGGATGCCACCCCGCTGGCGCCGCGCGGGGTGACGCCGCTGATGAACCAGGAGCAACAACCCTCCCGATTGGTCTCCGGCTATCCGGGCGTCTTGTGCGGCACCGGCGACAGCTTCGTGACAGCCGCCGATGACTGGCTGCGGCAGCAGAAGGTGGATCTGGTGGATATGGAATTGTTTGCCATCGCCCGGGTGTGCAGCCACTTCGGCATCCCTTGGCGGGCCTTCAAGTTCATCACCGATGGCGCCGATGACGATGCTGCCGATGACTGGCAGGCGCGTGTGCATCTGGGAGAGGAACTGTTCTGGCGGCATCTGCCGCTGGTGCTCAGGCAGTTCGATGCAGAACCTGCGCGTTGAGGCGCGCAGGCATTCAGGCCCGGATGGAAGACTTTGTCCGCGTTTGAAACTAAGTCATCATTCGCGCCGGAAATGCCTGCCGGATGGGCTCAGGCGAAGCGCCCGCCTTCGAGTGGGAAGCCCTTGAGGAATTCTGCGGCGGCCAGGCGCTTGCCGCCCGGCTTCTGCAATTCGGTCAGCAGCAGCGCCCCTTCACCGCAGGCCACCACGATGCCGCCCTGGGCATCGGCCGACAGCACCTGTCCCGGCTCGCCCTGTTGCGCCACCTTGACCGGACGCGCCTGCCATAGCTTGACGACCGTATCGCCGAAACGACCGGTGGCGCCGGGGAAGGGATTGAAGGCGCGGATGCGGCGGGCCAGCTGGTCGGCGCTCTGGCTGAAGTCGAGCGCGGCCTCTTCCTTGGCGATCTTGGCGGCGTAATTGGCGCCCTCGTCGGGCTGCGGGGTGGCTGAGAGCTCGCCGCGCTCCAGCTTGGCAATGGCTTCCACGATCATCTTGCCGCCCAGCGCGGCCAGCTTGTCATGCAGGCTGCCGGTGGTGTCGTCCTCGGCGATGGGGACGCTTTCAATCAACATCATGGGGCCGGTATCGAGCCCCTCTTCCATCTGCATGATGGTGATGCCGGTCTCGGCATCGCCCGCCTCGATGGCGCGATGAATGGGCGCGGCACCGCGCCAGCGCGGCAGGAGCGAACCATGGATGTTGATGCAGCCGTAACGCGGGATGTCGAGCACGCTGCGCGGCAGGATCAGGCCGTAGGCCGCCACCACCATCACGTCATGCGGGGTCGATTGCAGCAGGGCATGGGCCTCCTGCGCCACCTCCGGATACTTGCCGTTCAGACGCAGCGAGACCGGCTGCGCTACGGGTGTGCCATGCTTGATCGCGCATTGCTTCACGGGCGAAGCCTGCAGCTGCATGCCGCGTCCGGCCGGGCGGTCGGGCTGGGTCAGCACCAGGGTGATCTCGTGACCGGCGGCATAGAGTGCTTCGAGCGCAACGGCGGCAAATTCCGGCGTGCCGGCAAAAATGATCTTCATGAAAAACTCCAAAGGCGAGCAAGGCCGCCAGATTTACGGATTGCGTTGCTTGTGCGGGGCGCGGGCGAAGGCCATATCGTACAGCCAGTTCGGCAGCAATCTCAGCAGCTTGGCCACCACGCCCATCTGCCAGGGAATGACGCGATAGCTCACGCCCTCGGTAATGCTCTCGACAGCGCGCTCGGCAAAGCGCTCCACCGGCATCAGGAAGGGCATGGGATAGGTGTTCACGCGCGTCATCGGGGTATCGATGTAGCCGGGCGCGATGGTGACGACCTGGATGCCGCTGCCGCGCAATTCCACCCGCAGCGATTCGCAGTAGCTGATGACGGCGGCCTTGGAGGCGCTGTAGGCGCCCGCCCCCGGCAGGCCGCGAATGCCGGCCACGCTGCCGATGCCGACCAGGCGGCAGCGGCGGCGCTGGTCCTCGGGCGCCGCCTTCATGCGCGCCACGAAGGGCGTGAAGGTGGCAAAGGTGGCCGTGACGTTGACGGCCAGGATGCGTTCGAAGGCCGGCAGGTCTTCCTGGTATTCGGTCAGCGTGCCCTGCGAAATGCCGGCGTTGGCAATGACCACGTCGGCCCCGCCGAACTCGGTCAGGAAGGCGTCGGCGGCCGCAGCCAGCGCGGCGTGGTCGGTCACGTCGACGGCATAGACACGGTGCCGCTCAGCATGCGGCAGGCTGGCGCACAAGGCCTCCAGCTCGACCTTGCGCCGTGCGACCAGGCCGAGGATGGCGCCACGCCGGGCATAGGCCCGCGCCAGCGCCATGCCGATACCGCTGGAAGCTCCGGTCAGGAACACGCGTTCCTGGGCTGCAACGACGGGGAGGTTGGCCATGCCTGCTCCTGAGGTGATATGAAGGTTTAGGTAATTTCTGCTGCCCAAATGACAACGGTCCGCGGCCTTGCGGACGCGGACCGTGCGGAACGGGTGAAGCTTATTTCTTTTTTGCGTGGCTGCTGCCGGCGGCCTTCTCGGCGGCCACCTTGGCCACCAGGTGATCCATCACCTGCAGGGCAGCGGCTTGCTGCATCGATTCCGGCTGATTGGCCAGGGCCACGCCGACCACGGCGGGCGAGGTGACATAGCGGCCATCGATGGCAATCATGGGTACGCCGTCGACCTTGTAGGCTTCCTGCAACTGCGCTGCGCGGCGAGCCTTGGTCTGGATGCCGAAGGAGTTGTAGAGGTCGAGGAATTTCTGCTTGTCCAGGCCGATCTTTTCGATGTAGGCCAGGATGGTCTTGTCGGTATTGATGCGCTGGCCTTCGACGTGGATGGCGTGGAAGATCTTGGGGGTCAGCTCTTCAGCCTTGCCCATGGCTTCCAGGGTGTAGTAGAGCTTCTGCTGCGGCACGAAGCTGTCGCGGAAGGCCACCGGCACCTTCTTGAAGTTGATCTTGTCACCCTGCTTCTTGACCCAGGCCGTCAGCGACGGGTCCCAGGCGGCGCAGTGCGGGCAGTCGAACCAGAAGAATTCGGTCACTTCGACCTTGTTGCCGGAATCGGTCGGCTGGGCCTGCTCCAGCACGCGGTAGTCGCTGCCCACTTGCGGATTGGCCGGCGAAGCCGAGGCGCCAACGCTGGCGGTGAAGGCCAGTACGCCGAAGCTGACCGCGGCCAGCAGCTTTTGATGGAAACGCATGGTATTACCCTCTCTGATGGATAGTCGGTGGGACAGGCCGGTAGCCGTCCCGCGCCCGTCGTGCCGGTCGGTCATCCCCTGCCGCCGGCATCCACGGGTGCATTCTGATTATTTGGGAATGCGCACGATGGCAGCATCGACCCCGTTATCGGACAGCTTGCTGCGCGTACGGTTCATCGCGTCGGCATGCTCGAAGGGACCGATGCGCACGCGATAGAGCACGCCGCTGTCGGCAGTGCGCTCGCTGACCTTGGCCTCAAAGCCCAGCAGGGCCAGCTTGGCACGGCCACTTTCGGCGTCGGCCTGATCGCGGAAGGCACCGGTCTGCAGGAAGTAGGTCCACTTGTCGTCGTTGGTGTCGTTCTTGGAGGTAGCAGACGTGGCCGCCGGGGCCTTGGCGTCGGGCCTGGACGGTGCCGGGCTGGCCTGAGGGGTCGGCGCCACCGGCGGGACCGGCTGCGCCGATGCCGTGTTGGGCGGCACCGGCGTCTGCGACTGCTGCTGGTCGCGCGCGGCATCGCGGGCGATGTCGCGGTTACCGTAGAGCGGCCGGTTGGGGTCGGCCGCCTGGGCCGGGGTCGGATCGGTGCGCTCGGGGCGCGCGACCTTGTTGACGAAGGGGATGGGCGACTTGGTGATCATCAATGCCACACCCACGGCGATCCCCAGGCCGACGATCAAACCCAGGATCAGGCCGAGCAGCGTACCGCCGGCCTGCTTGTGATATTTCGCGTTCAACGGTTTCACGTTTCTCTTTAGCTGCTTGTTTTAGCTTGTTTTACATTCTGGCCGGAGCCGATACGCCCAACAGTGCCAGGCCGTTGCGCAGCACCTGGCGGGTGGCGGACAACAGCGCCAGGCGTGCGGACCTGGTTGGGACATCATCGACCAGCACGCGTTCCGCATTGTAGTAGCTATGCAGTTCGCCTGCCAGATCGCGCAGGTAGAAGGCGACCTGGTGCGGTCCCAGCTCTTGCAGAGCATGGGCCAGCATGTCCGGATACTCGGCCAGCTTGGCCAAGAGCGAGGCTTCGCGCGGGGCCGTCAGCAGCGACAGGTCAGCCGTGCTCTTGAGCGCCTCTTCATCCACGCCCGACTTGCCCAGCACGGTGCAGATGCGGGCGTGCGCATACTGGACGTAATAGACCGGGTTTTCATCGGACTGCGCCAGCGCCAGGTCGACATCGAAGACGAACTCGGTATCGGCCTTGCGCGAGATGAGGAAGAAGCGCACCGCATCGCGGCCACGCGTGAGGTCGCGCTGCTCGCCCTCGACCGGCTCGCCGGCGGACCATTCGATGAGGTCGCGCAGGGTCACATAGGAACCGGCACGCTTGGAAATCTTGACCTCTTCACCATTGCGCATGACGGTGACCATCTTGTGCAGCACGTAGTCGGGATAACCCTGGGGAATGCCCACGCCGGCGGCTTGCAGGCCGGCGCGCACGCGCGCGATGGTGCCGTGGTGGTCGCTGCCCTGGATATTGATGACCTTGCCGTAGCCGCGTTGCCACTTGTTGATGTGATAGGCGACATCGGGCACGAAGTAAGTATAGGTGCCGTCGGTCTTCTTCATGACGCGATCCTTGTCGTCGCCATAGTCGGTGGTACGCAGCCACAGCGCGCCATCCTGTTCATACGTCTTGCCGGCGGCGACCAGCGCGTCCACGGCGGCTGCCACCTTGCCGTCGGCGTAGAGCGAGGATTCCAGATAGTAATTGTCGAACTTCACGCCGAAGGCCTGCAGGTCCAGGTCTTGTTCATGACGCAGGTAGGCCACGGCAAAGCGACGGATCGATTCGATGTCGTCGACCTCGCCGCTGCCGGTGACGGGCTCGCCATCGCTGGCCGAGACGGTCTTCTTGTCGAGGAAGTCGCGCGCGATGTCGGCGATGTAGTCGCCGTTGTAGGCCGACTCGGGCCACGCGGCGTCACCCGGCTTGAAGCCGCGCGCACGCGCCTGCACCGAGGTGGCCAGGGTAGCGATCTGCACGCCGGCATCGTTGTAGTAGAACTCGCGCAGCACATCAAAGCCCTGGGCTTCCAGCAGCGACGACAGCGCATCGCCCAGCGCGCCCTGGCGGCCATGGCCCACGTGCAGCGGACCGGTGGGGTTGGCCGAGACGAACTCGACCAGCACCTTCTTGCCGGCGCCCAGGCTGCCACGGCCGAAGGCCTCGCCCTGTTCATGGATCACCTTGACCACCGCCTGCTTGGCAGCGGCCGCCACGCGCAGGTTGATGAAGCCCGGGCCGGCGATCTCGACGGATTCCACCAGCCCCTCGCGCGCCGGGTCGGCCATGACGGCGGCGACGATGGCTTGCGCCAGCTCGCGCGGATTCTTCTTGAGCGGCTTGGCCAGCTGCATGGCGATGTTGCAGGCGATGTCGCCGTGCGAGGCATCGCGCGGACGCTCCAGGGTGATGGTCGGGGTCAGGCCGCTATCAGCCAGCAGCGGCTGCAAGGCGGACGAGAACAGGTCGGAGATGCGTTGTTTCTGTTGTGCGAGCATGGGAATGAGGGGTAAAGCGGAAGCGGCCGAGGCGCTGGTCTGGCAGGCTGCGCCGCGCGGAGGGATCGCTTGCAATTGGTTGAGCAACCGAGATTATACCGGCTAGGCGCACCCTGTAGACTGCCCGAGCAAGCAGCTTGCGTGCGGGCAAGCTCTCTGCGCCAGAAAGATGCCTCAATCACAACAAATCTGTTACCCCGATTTTTGCAAAAAGCTTCACCCGCAACTTCACAACCGCCCTGCCGCCCGCCTGCTGCGGCCCTGTCTTCATATATCGACCGGATCGACTTCCAGCGACCAGCGGGCGCGGGTTTTCAGCTGCCGCAGCGCGGCCAGCCATTGTTTCAGGAAGCCCTGCAGGGCGGGGCGTGACGGGCACTCAACGAGCAACTGCGCGCGCTCGACATTGGCCACCCGCATCAGGGTCATCGGGATGGGCTCGTTGATGGTGATGGCGGGCGCCTCCAGCAGGGTGGCGGCTTGCTTCAGGAAGGCCAGGGCCGTGTCCAGCTCGCGCGCCTCGGCGCGCAGCAGCGCCTGGTACATGAAGGGCGGGAAATGGGCCTGGCGGCGCTCCTCCAGCAGGTCACCGGCAAAGCCGTCGTAGTCATGGCGCATCACGGCCTGGTACAGCGGGTGATGCGGGTAGCGGGTCTGGATGAGCACCTCGCCCGAGCTGCCGTCGGCCGACAGCCCGGCCCGGCCGGCGCGGCCGGCCACCTGCATGAGCTGGGCGAAGAGCCGTTCGCTGGCGCGGTAATCGTGCGAGAACAGCGCCGTATCGGGATTGAGCACACCCACCAGCGTGAGCTTTTTGAAGTCATGCCCCTTGGCCACCATCTGGGTGCCGACCAGGATATCCACCTCGCCCCGGTGCACGCTGTCGAAGGCGCTCTGGGCCGAACCCTTCAGGCGGGTTGAATCGGCATCGATGCGCAGCACGCGGGCGCCGGGGAAGATCGCCTGCAAGCCCTCTTCCACCCGCTGGGTGCCGCGCCCCAGCGGCTGCAGATCAACATTGCCGCAGGTCGGGCAGGCGCGCGGGATGGCCAGTTCCAGGCTGCAATGGTGGCAGCGCAGGCGGCGCTCGGGGCGGTGCACCACCATGAAGGCATCGCAGCGCATGCAGTTGCTGATCCAGCCGCAGGCATCACAGGCCAGCACCGGCGCATAGCCGCGGCGGTTCAGGAACAGCAGCGACTGCTCGCCCTGCTCCAGGCGCTTGCGCACGGCGGCGATCAGGCCGGCGGTGAGGCCATCGACGGGCTTGTCGCGCTCCATGTCGATCACCTTGACGGTGGGCAGCACCGCCTGCTGGGCGGCGCGCTGGCGCAGCTCCAGGCGGCGGTAGCGGCCGGCCTGGGCGTGATGCCAGGTTTCCAGCGAAGGCGTGGCCGAGCCCAGCACCACCGGGATACCGAGCTGGTGCGCCCGCCACACGGCCAGGTCGCGGGCGGAATAGCGAAGGCCCTCTTGCTGCTTGTAGGAAGGATCGTGCTCCTCGTCGATGACGATGAGCTTGAGCGCAGGCAACGAAGACAGGATCGCCAGCCGCGTACCCAGCACGATGTGGGCCTGCCCCAGGTGCGCGGCCAGCCAGTTGCGGGCGCGCTCGCCCTCGGCCAGGCCGCTGTGCAGCGCCACCACATTCAGATGCGGGAAGCGCGCGCGGATATTGCCTTCCAGTTGCGGCGTGAGATTGATTTCCGGCACCAGCACCAGGATCTGGGCCGGGGCCACGGCGGGATCGACGGGCGCAGCTTGCGATGCGGCAGCCTCATCGGCAGCGCGACGCAGGATGGCAGCAGCCGCTTGCAGGTAGACCTCGGTCTTGCCGCTGCCGGTGACGCCGTACAGGAGCAGCGGCGCAAAGTCCTTTGCGCCGGCGATGGCGTCCACGGCCTGCTGCTGCGCCGGGTTCAGCGCAGGCGCTTCACCCAGATGCAGCGGATCAGGGGCATCCGGCGGCACTAACTCCGCCACCGCCTGGGGAATGGCTTCTGCCTCGGTGCGGGTCTTGCGCCTGGCCTTGCTCTTCTTGGGTGCGGCCAGACGGCCCAGGGCCTTGAGCGCCTTGTCCAGCGCGACCGTGGTCAGGGCGCGCAGGTTCTTGGGCAGGCCCGGCAGCATCACCTCGCCCAGCGGGCGCTGGTAATAGTCGGCAGCAAAGCCGCACAGCGCCAGCCAGTGCGCTGACATCGGCGGTAACTGATGGCGCACGGCAATGACATCCTTGATCTTGTCGGCCTGCAGGTCGGTTTGCGCCGCATGACCGACCACCACCCCCACCGCCTCACGGCGGCCGAACGGTACCACCACCAGTTGGCCAATGGCCGGCATGGGTTCGTCCGGCGTGGCGGGTTGCCAGCGGTAATCGAAGACGGTATGCAGGGGCGTATCGAGCGCCACCTGAAGCAGACATTGTTCCACGAACTTAAAGTCAATCCTGAAAAACCCGGCTAAGCCTCGGTTTCATCATCATTTTTGGACCTATCCACACAGGCTGTGGATAACTTTGGGGACAAGTACCCCTTGACATTTCCCCACGCAGACTGGCTCTGGCCTGCGGCGCACTGCTCAACGGCGAGGCAAAAAATAAAGCCAACAAAATCAATGACTTGGACTCATCTCTTATCCTGCAGAAAAAAATTTGCAGCGAAGTATTGTGCAGGTGCCAAAATCATCCAGTGTGCATAAGTCCTTCCGGCGGCACCACGGAGCCGGCGTTTGTCAAGCCCTGAGCGGCAAAAATTTGTCGGCTTTGGCTTGCAGGCTGCCGCCTCCTTGTCCTACAAACTTAAAGTAAACCTTCAAAGATTTCGATAAGCGGCGGTTTTGTAAACGCTTTTCGATCTTATGCACAGCAGCTGTGGATAACTTTGTGGGCAAGTGCCTCTTGACAAGGCCGAAGCCCACGGCCAGCGCGGTTTCCCGCAAAAACGCGTCAAGACGGCGAAAAAATAAACCCAATAAAATCAATGACTTGTGCAGCACCCTTCTGCACAATCCTTCATATTCAAATAAATTTGATTCTCAACAAGAAAATGGGCCGCCATGTGCATAAGTCCCGGTGCACTGGCAAGGATGTGCATCGGGACTTGCCCATCCGCACAAATACGAACAGATAACGACAGATATACGCACGTTCAACCGCGCAGAGCGCGGCTGATCTCGTGGACGGCCTGGGCGAGGGTTGCCACGGCTTGCGGCGGGGTGTGCTGGGAGATGCCGTGACCGAGGTTGAAGACGTGGCCGCTGCCGGCGCCGGGGCGGCCGAAGGATTCCAGCAGCTTGCGCACTTCCGCCTGGATGGCGTCGTCGCCGGCGAAGAGCACGTTGGGATCCAGATTGCCTTGCAGTGCCACCTTGTCGCCCACGCGGCGACGGGCCTCACCCAGGTTGACGGTCCAGTCCAGGCCGACGGCGTCGGCACCGATGGCGGCGATCTGCTCCAGCCACAGGCCACCGCCCTTGGTGAAGACGATCACCGGAATCTGCTGACCATCTTGCAGGCGCTGCAACTGGCTGACCACCTGCTCCATGTAGGCCAGCGAGAATTGCTGGTAGATGCCATCGGCCAGGGCACCGCCCCAGGTATCGAAGATCATCACGGCCTGTGCACCGGCGGCGATCTGCGCGTTCAGGTAGGCGGCCACGGCATCGGCGTTGGTCTTGAGGATGTGGTGCATCAGGTCGGGACGACGGTAGAGCAGGCTCTTGACCAGGCGGAAGTCATCCGAGCCGCCGCCCTCGACCATGTAGCAGGCCAGCGTCCAGGGACTGCCGGAGAAGCCGATCAGGGGCACGCGGCCATCGAGTTCGCGGCGGATCTGGGTGACGGCCTTGAAGACGTAGTCCAGCTTGTCCAGGTCCGGCGCCCGCAGGGCCTGGATGGCGGCCTCGTCGCGCAGCGGGCGCTCGAACTTGGGACCCTCACCTTCAGCGAAATACAGGCCCAGGCCCATGGCGTCGGGCACGGTGAGGATGTCGGAGAAGAGGATGGCGGCGTCCAGCGGATAACGTTCCAGCGGCTGCAGCGTGACCTCGGTGGCATAGTCGGGATTGGTGGCCAGACCCATGAAGGAACCGGCGCGAGCGCGCGTGGCGCGGTATTCGGGCAGGTAGCGACCGGCCTGGCGCATCAGCCACAGCGGCGTGTAGTCGGTGGGCTGGCGCAGCAGCGCACGCAGGAAGGTATCGTTTTTGAGCGGAGCGAAGGTGGACATGGAAGAGGAAGAGGACATGGTCGGCCTGCAATGCGGTCTGACGACAATCCGGCATTATCTCATCCTCCGCGCATGGCTTCCGGCTAATTGTCGCTATCGGCGTGCGCTGATATTGATGCAGGTCCTGGCGCGCGGTTTTGCTATGATCTGGCAGCAGTATTTAAGCGGCCCATCCAATCAACTAGAACCCATTTAGCAGCGGGCCGCGTTCATCATTGATCATCCATCATCACATCCACGAGGAGACTCCATGAAGTCCATCATCCGTACCGCCCTGCTGGCGGGTCTGGCGGTTCTGTCATTTTCGCTGTCGCTGTCGGCGGCACAGGCCGACGAGGCGCTCCCCGCTTCGCGTCTGGACCAGGTCATCAAGGCTGGCAAGCTGCGCATCTGCATGACCGGTGACTACAAGCCCTTCACCTATTACCGCCCTGACCAGACTTTCGAAGGCATGGATGTGGAACTGGGCCAGTCCCTGGCCAAGTCGCTGGGCGTGGAGGCGCAGTTCGTCAAGACCACCTGGAGCAACCTGATGAACGACTTCGTCGCCCAGTGCGACATCGCCATGGGGGGCATCTCGATCACCCTGGACCGCGCCCGCAAGGCAGCCTTCTCGGAGCCGGTGATGGTCGATGGCAAGGCGCCCATCATCCGCTGCGCCGACAAGGACAAGTTCCGCAACTTCGACATGATCGACCAGCCTGGCACGCGCGCCATCGTCAACCCCGGCGGCACCAACGAGCGCTTTGCCAAGGCCCGCTACAAGAATGCCACCCTGACGCTGCATCCGGACAACGTCACCATCTTCCAGCAGATCGTCGACGGCAAGGCCGATGTGATGGTCACCGATGCCAGCGAGACGCGCTGGCAATCCAAGCTGCATCCGGAACTGTGCCCGGTACAGCCTGACCAGCCGCTGCAGTTCGCTGAAAAGGCGTACCTGCTGCCGCGCGGTGATGTCGCCTTCAAGGCCTATGTGGATACCTGGCTGCACCTGGCCAAGGCCACCGGCGAATATCAGCGCATCTTCGACAAGTGGCTGAAATAAGCCAGAGCGCGGCGGCCCCGCCCCTCTTGTTCAGTCGAACTTGAGATCCTTGAGTTCGGGCTTGGGGTCGGGGAAGCGCAGCTTGAGCTTTTGCAGAGTCTCCAGGACCACATTGGCCACCAGCAGGTTGCGATGGGTCTTGGAGTCGGCCGGTACCACGTACCAGGGTGCATGCAGGGTACTGGTCTGGCGCAGCACCTCCTGGTAGCGCTGCTGGTAGGCGTCCCAGAACTTGCGCTCGGCCAGGTCTTGCGCATCGAATTTCCAGTGCTTCTCGGGATCATCGATGCGCGATTGCAGGCGTGACTTCTGCTCGGCCTTCGAGATGTGCAGGAAGAATTTCAGCACCACGGTCCCGGTTTCCCACAGCATGCGTTCGAAGTCGTTGATCTGACGATAGCGACGTTTGCATTCCTTCTCATCGATCCAGTCGTGCACGCGGGTGATGAGCACATCCTCATAGTGACTGCGGTTGAAGACCGCGATCTCCCCGGCCACCGGTACCTGCGCATGGACACGCCACAGATAGTCGTGCGCCAGTTCGATGGCCGTCGGCCCCTTGAAGTTGGCGATACGGATGCCCTGCGGATTGACGGCGGCAAAGACGTCATTGACGGTGCCATCCTTGCCGCTGGTATCCGTGCCCTGCAGGATCACCAGCACCTTGTGCTTGTGGCCGGCATACAGCATCTCCTGCTGCAGGCCGATCTGTGCGGCCAGACGCTGCACGGTGGCACGGTCGGTTTCCTTGTCGCCGCTGGAGAGCGGTTTGGTGGAGGCGTCGCTTTCCTTGAGGACGAACTTGGGATGGACGATGAATTGCGGCCCGATCTTCTTAGCCATGCTGTCTCGCTTTTCTCGTTATAAATGATTTACGGATTTCGCCAGCCTGGCATTACAACACGCCATGCGACTGCCCCATGGCATGTTCGATCTTGATGCACTTGTCCATGACCACCTTCAACCCGGCCGCACGCGCGCGGGCTGCGGCCTCTTCGTGAACGATATCGAGCTGCATCCACACGCATTGGGCGCCGATGGCGATGGCCTCGTCGACGACGGGCGGGATGTCGGCTGACTTGCGGAAGCAATCGACGATGGCGATGCGCAGGCCGTCCTGCGCCAATGCCGCGCTGGCCTCCGCCAGGCTGGCATGGCAGTGCTCGCCCAGGATGGTCTGGCCGGCGTACATGGGATTGACGGCGACGATGCGGTATCCCGCTGACTGCATATAGGCGGCCACGTCAAAGCTGGCGCGCTCGGGTCGGTTGGACAGGCCGACCACGGCAATGATGGGCTTGCCATGCTGGCGCGCGGTGGTCGAAGAAGGCGATGCGGAAGATGCGGGTGCAGCTGACGACATGGGGGCTCCTGTCCGGCTGATGGAAATGAGGCTAATGCTATCAATGATTGGGTCGGACAGAATTGGTTCTATCCTTCACGTCAGCGCACTTTACCCGAGGATGAAAGTTGCCGCAGCGCCAGTGTGCGCGACATGTGGGCAAACTTGATCCAGGTTGATTCATACGGCCTGGAAGCCGCCAGATTTGGTCAGCCCTGGGGCGGCAGAAGCGCCCAGGATCTGCACGGAAGAACTGGCCACGCGCATGAGAGGAACTGTGCGCGCATGAAAAAAGGCAGCCGAAGCTGCCTTTCATCTACTGCTGTACTGCTGTGCTGCTGTGCTGCCGTGCCGGAGCGCTCTTCGCCGGGAAGAACGCTCGCAGCGATCAGCGCTTCTGACGCAACTTCTGGATCGCGGCCAGCTGTGCCACAGCGGCGGCCAGTTCGGCCTGGGCTGCAGCGTGGTCGATCTTGGAGTCGCGGTTGACCAGCGCTTCCTCGGCCAGACGCTTGGCTTCGGCGGCCTTGGCTTCGTCCAGGTCGGCACCACGGATGGCGGTGTCGGCCAGCACGGTCACGGCGTCGGGCTGCACTTCCAGGAGGCCGCCGGCCACGAACACGAATTCCTCGTGTGCCTGGCCCGAGACCTTGATACGGACAGCACCTGGCTTGATGCGCGTGATCAGCGGGGTGTGACGGGGATAGATACCCAGCTCACCCGCTTCGCCCGGCAACGCGACGAATTCTGCCTCGCCGGAGAAGATTTCCTCTTCCGCCGAGACCACGTCCACGTGAATAGTATGTGCCATGTCGTTTCCTAGTCGATTGACCGCTCCTGCGAACAGGAGCGGCGCCAATGAATCAATGATTACTTACCTGCCGTGGGGCTCCGGTACTGCACCGGAGCCCCACGGCGTGGTCAGTCTTAGTTGATCTTCTTGGCCTTTTCGATTGCTTCGTCGATGGTACCGACCATGTAGAACGCTTGTTCCGGCAGGTGGTCCAGTTCGCCGCTGGCGATCATCTTGAAGCCCTTGATCGTGTCCTTCAGCGAAACGTACTTGCCCGGGGAACCGGTGAACACTTCGGCGACGTGGAAGGGCTGCGACAGGAAACGCTGCATCTTGCGAGCGCGTGCGACGATCAGCTTGTCTTCCGGTGCCAGTTCGTCCATGCCCAGAATCGCGATGATGTCACGCAGTTCCTTGTAGCGCTGCAGGGTGCCCTGGACAGCGCGCGCGGTCTCGTAGTGCTCCTGGCCGACCACTTGCGGGTCCAGCTGGCGCGAGGTCGAGTCCAGCGGGTCGACGGCGGGGTAGATACCCAGCGAGGCGATGTCACGCGACAGAACGACGGTCGAGTCCAAGTGGGCGAAGGTAGTTGCCGGCGACGGGTCGGTCAAGTCATCCGCAGGGACGTACACGGCCTGGATCGAGGTGATCGAGCCAGTCTTGGTCGAGGTGATACGCTCTTGCAGGCGGCCCATTTCTTCGGCCAGCGTCGGCTGGTAGCCCACGGCGGAAGGCATACGGCCCAGCAGTGCGGACACTTCGGTACCGGCCAGGGTGTAACGATAGATGTTGTCGACGAAGAACAGCACGTCCTTGCCTTCATCACGGAAACCTTCCGCGATCGTCAGGCCGGTCAGCGCCACGCGCAGACGGTTGCCCGGCGGTTCGTTCATCTGGCCGTAGACCATGGCGACCTTGGAGTTTGTCGGGTTTTCCAGGTCCACCACCTTGGCTTCTGCCATTTCATGGTAGAAGTCGTTACCTTCACGGGTACGCTCACCAACGCCGGCGAACACGGACAGACCGCTGTGCGCCTTGGCGATGTTGTTGATCAGTTCCATCATGTTCACGGTCTTGCCCACACCGGCGCCACCGAACAGACCGACCTTACCACCCTTGGCGAACGGGCAGACCAGGTCAATGACCTTGATGCCGGTTTCCAGCAGCTCTTGCGAGGGCGACAGTTCGTCGTACGCAGGGGCCTTGCGGTGGATCGAAGCGGTTTGCTCGTGCGAGACCGGACCGCATTCGTCGATCGGGTTGCCCAGCACGTCCATGATGCGACCCAGGGTCGCGGTACCGACGGGCACGGAGATGGGCTTGCCGGTGTTCGAGATGGTCAGGCCGCGGCGCAGACCGTCCGACGAACCGAGCGCAATGGTACGAACCACGCCGTCGCCCAGCTGCTGCTGGACTTCCAGGGTCAGATCCGAACCTTCCAATTTCAAGGCATCGTAAACCTTGGGCATCGCATCGCGCGGAAACTCCACGTCCACCACAGCGCCGATACACTGAACGATTTTGCCATCAGCCATTTTCGTTCCTTCAATAGATAAAATTTAAATTCTGTTTCGCTACGCTACGCCAGCTGATCAGCCGACCGCAGCCGCACCGGAGACGATTTCCGACAGCTCTTTGGTAATCGCGGCCTGACGAGTCTTGTTGTAGACCAACTTCAACTCGCCGATCACGCTACCTGCGTTGTCGCTGGCGGCCTTCATCGCGACCATGCGCGCCGATTGCTCGGAGGCCATGTTCTCGGCGACGGCTTGATAGATCAGCGCTTCGACGTAACGCACCAGCAGTTCGTCCACCACGGATTGCACATCGGGCTCATAGATGTAGTCCCAGGAGTGCGCACCCTCGTCAGCCTTGAGCTTGTCGCTGGTCAGCGGCAGCAGCTGCTGCAGGGTGGCTTCCTGCTTCATCGTGTTGATGAACTTGGTGTACACCAGGTACACCGCGTCCAGCTTGCCTTCCTGGTAAGCGTCGAGCAGCACCTTGACGGGGCCGATCAGCTTTTCCAGGTGCGGCGTATCACCCAGTTGCGTCACGTTGGCGGCCACACGGGCGCCGATGCGATTCAGAAAACCCAAACCCTTGTTGCCAATGGCGACGGTTTCGATGGCCTTGCCCTGGCCTTCCAGCTCACGGAACTTGTTGCTCATCAGGCGCAGCGAGTTGGTGTTCATGCCGCCGCACAGACCCTTGTCGGTCGTGACGACGATGAAACCAACGCGCTTGGCCGTGTCTTGCTGGACCATGAACGGGTGCACGTACTCCGGATTGGCCTGCGACAGGTTGGCCGCAATGTTGCGGATCTTGTCGCTGTACGGGCGGGCTGCGTGCATCCGGTCCTGCGCCTTGCGCATTTTGGATGCCGCGACCATTTCCATCGCCTTGGTGATCTTCTTCGTATTTTCTACGCTCTTGATCTTGCCACGTATCTCTTTACCTGTAGCCATGAGTAAGACTCCTTATAGCTTCAGTAAGAATTAGTACGCGCCGGATTTCTTGAAGTCAGCGATGGCGGCTGCCAGGGCTGCCTCAGCATCCTTATCCAGTTGCTTGGTGTCTTCGATCTTCTTCAACAGGTCAGCGTGGCTGGTCTTCATGAAGTTGTGCAGACCCGACTCGAAGGCCAGGATCTTCTTCACTTCGACGTCGTCCATGTAGCCCTTGTTGACGGCGAACAGGGTGACGGCCATGATCGAGATCGATTGCGGGGTGTACTGAGCCTGCTTCAACAGTTCGGTCACGCGCGCACCACGGTCCAGCTGCTTGCGGGTGGCTTCGTCCAGGTCGGAAGCGAACTGCGCGAAGGCAGCCAGTTCACGGTACTGTGCCAGGTCGGTACGGATACCGCCGGACAGGCCCTTGATGACCTTGGTCTGGGCAGCACCACCGACGCGCGACACCGAGATACCGGCGTTGATCGCAGGACGGATACCGGCGTTGAACAGCGACGTTTCCAGGAAGATCTGGCCGTCGGTGATCGAGATCACGTTGGTCGGAACGAAGGCCGACACGTCGCCCGCCTGGGTTTCGATGATCGGCAGTGCGGTCAGGGAACCGGTCTGGCCCTTGACTTCGCCGTTGGTGAACTTCTCGACGTAGTCGGCGTTCACGCGGGCTGCACGTTCCAAGAGGCGGCTGTGCAGGTAGAACACGTCGCCAGGGTAAGCTTCACGGCCCGGCGGACGGCGCAGCAGCAGCGAGACCTGACGGTAGGCCACGGCTTGCTTGGACAGATCGTCATACACGATCAGGGCATCTTGACCGCGATCGCGGAAGTATTCGCCCATGGCGCAACCCGAGTAGGCCGACACGTATTGCATCGCTGCCGATTCGGAGGCGGTCGCGGCCACGACGATGGTGTATTCCATCGCGCCGTGGGCTTCCAGTGCGCGCACCACGTTCTTGACCGACGAAGCCTTCTGGCCGATCGCGACGTAGATGCAGGTCATGTTCTGACCCTTTTGATTGATGATGGCGTCAATCGCAACAGCGGTCTTGCCGGTCTGGCGGTCACCGATGATCAGCTCGCGCTGGCCACGGCCGACGGGCACCATGGAGTCGATCGACTTCAGGCCAGTCTGCATCGGCTGCGACACGGACTGACGTGCGATCACGCCCGGGGCGATCTTTTCGATCGGGGCGGTCAGCTTGGCGTTGATCGGACCCTTGCCGTCGATCGGCTGGCCCAGTGCGTTGACGACACGACCCTTCAGTTCAGGGCCGATCGGCACTTCCAGGATACGGCCGGTGCACTTGACCAGGTCGCCTTCGGAAATGTGTTCGTATTCGCCCAGGATAACGGCGCCCACCGAGTCACGCTCCAGGTTCAGCGCCAGGCCGAAGGTGTTGCCCGGGAATTCCAGCATCTCACCTTGCATCACGTCGGACAGACCATGGATACGGCAGATACCGTCGGACACGGAGATGACCGTGCCCTGATTGCGAATCTCAGCGGTATCGCCAAGGCCTTGGATCCGGCTCTTGATCAGCTCGCTGATTTCAGATGCGTTGAGTTGCATACTAACTCCTAAAAATTGTTCTTTCGCTTAGCCAGCCAGAGGCACTTACGCGGCCAGAGCAGCTTGCAGCTGCTGCAGCTTCGCGCGCACGGAGGTATCGAACACTTCGTCGCCGACCACGACGCGCACACCGCCAATGAGGCTGCTGTCGACCGTCACGGAGGGGTTCAGCTTGCGGCCGAACTTCTTCTCCAGTGCCGAGACCACATCCTTGACCTGGGCATCGCTGAGCTCAAAGGCGCTCACGATGTTGGCATCGGCCGAACCTTCCGACGCGTTCTTGAGCGCGTGGAATTGTTCGGCGATCTGCGGCAGCAGGACCAGGCGGCCGTTGTCGACCAGCGTCTTGACGAAATTGCTCGCCTCGACGGACAGCGGAGTCTTCACGGCGGCGGCAAACACTTCAGCCAGCTTGTCGTGCGTTACGGAAGGATTCTGCGCCAGGGCCTGCACCTCGGGATGCGCTGCCACCTGGGCCATCTCGTCGATGAGATCGGACCAGGCTGCCAGGCTGCCTGCCTTGGCCACACGGAACAAGGCTTCGGCGTAAGGACGAGCGATCGTTGCGAGTTCGGCCATATTACAGCTCTGTCTTCAGTTGATTCAGCAAGTCGGCATGAGCAGCCGCATTCACTTCGCGCTTGAGGATCTGTTCCGCGCCCTTGACGGCGAGCGTTGCGACCTGGCCGCGCAGTTCTTCGCGCGCCTGGTTCACTTGCTGTTGAGCGTCTGCACGAGCGTTGGCGATGATGCGGGCAGCTTCTTCAGCAGCCGTCTTCTTGGCTTCTTCGATGATCAGCTGTGCGCGCTTTTCGGCTTCGCCGATGCGCTTCTGGCCTTCATCACGAGCCGATGCCAGTTCGCCCTGGATACGCTTTTCGGCGGCGGCCAGATCGGCGCGACCGCGGTCAGCGGCTGCCAGCCCGTCCGCAATCTTCTTGGCGCGTTCGTCGAGCGCCTTAATCAACGGCGGCCACACGAATTTCATCGTGAAGCCGGCGAGGATGAAGAAGACCACGAACTGTGCAATCAATGTTGCATTTAAGTTCACGGTAATTTCCTTCTCAGAATAACGAGTGCCGGAACCAATCGTCCGGCAGATGAGAATCGGCTATGAAGCGCGAATTACTTGGCGATGAACGGGTTTGCGAATGCGAACAGCATGGCGATACCAACGCCGATCAGGAAGGCGGCGTCGATCAGGCCAGCCAGCAGGAACATCTTGGTTTGCAGGGTGTTCATCAGTTCAGGCTGACGTGCGGATGCTTCGAGGTACTTACCGCCCATGATCGCGATACCGATACAAGCGCCGATAGCACCCAGGCCAATGATCAAACCGCAAGCCAGAGCAACGAAAGAGACATCAGTCATGACAATTCCTTAAGAAAAGTTAAATTAAATACAAAACCAAAAAACAAACTGAAAAACAGGTACTGCAAGCCTTGTGTTAGTGCGCTTCGTGCGCCTGGCCCAGGTAAACCAGTGTCAACATCATGAAGATGAATGCTTGGAGCAACACGATCAGGATGTGGAAAATTGCCCAGATAGAACCGGCGATCACATGGCCGATGAAGCCGAATGCGGTCGCGGTCGATCCCAGCAATGCGATCAGCAGGAACAACAGTTCGCCTGCATACATGTTGCCGAACAGTCGCATGCCCAGGGACACGGTCTTGGCGGCGAATTCGATGATGTTGAGCAGCAGGTTGAACGGCGCAAGCCAGATGCCGAAAGGTGCTGCGAACAGTTCGTGGATGAAGCCACCGGCGCCCTTGATCTTGACGCTGTAGTACAGCATCAGGGCCAGCACGCCCAGGGCGATGCCCAGGGTGCCGTTGAGGTCGGCGGTGGGGACGATGCGGTGGTGCATTTCACCCAGACCGAACAGGCCCAGGATGCTGGAAGCCAGGTCCACCGGCAGGAAGTCCAGCGAGTTCATCAGGGCCACCCAGACGAACACGGTCAGCGCCACCGGGGCGATGAAGGTGCGGTCGCCATGGACGATGGCCTTGGACTGGTCTTCCACCATTTCCACGACCATCTCGACGAAGGCCTGGAAGCGGCCCGGCACGCCGGAAGTCGCCTTGCGGGCAGCCAGGAACATGAACAGGCAGCCCACCACGCCACAGAACACGGACCAGAAGATGGTGTCCACGTTGAGAACGGAGAAGTCGACGATCTTGGTCTGATGATGGGTGGAGAGGTGTCCGAGGTGGTGGACAATATATTCAGAGGCTGTCAGCGCGTGCTCTGCGGCTTCTACGGTCATGGTCGGTGTCTAAACAGTAAAATGAAATAACTCTTAAGCACCACGATGAAGCTCAGCAAAAATGCGAGCCAGTGCACACCGTGGTACAACCAAACGATCGCGCCCATGAGCGCAAAAGTCGTAGCAATCTTGATAAATTCCCCGAAGAAAAACGTCATCGGGTTGGTACCACCGGGTTTCTGCGCACTGACATGAAGTCGCAGTGCAAACAGGGCATTGGGGACGACACAGCAGACGCCTCCCAACAATGCGGACCAAAGCGCCGGAAGTCCGCCCAGCATGCCCGCCACCAAGGTGGCGATGACCGTGGCTACGAGCTGCAACAGAATGATGCGCAGCATATCTATCCAATATCGTGCATGCGCCGCACTCTTTACGAGCAGACGGCAGCTTAAAAGCCCGGCGATTATAAAGGTTCGTTTTCCGGTAAGTCAAACCTTTTACAGCCAGATCAAGGGCTTATCTGGGGCACTTCGCGGTGAGTTGTGGCAAATAAGCAGCCACTTCGATTTTTTGCAGTGCAGCATGAGAGCCTTCGTTCCGTTTCCGGTCAACTGCCCCTTCCGGATCCCGAGGGATCATTCCTTCTTGTTAATTTATTCAGATCTGTGCGCGAGGCAGTGAATTTGCTGGCAGGCCAACGGCCTGGCCGGGAAAATTGCCCCGGTTTTTGAAACAGCGCCCAATTTAATCAAAAATGTCCTGCCACGCCAGAGAAATATCCCGCAAATTCAATGATTTACGGAAATTCTCAGGCCGCTCGCAAACGTTGACGGACAATGCTGACATTTTGTCAGGAAATCAGAAGTGATCAGACGACCTGGCTCGCTTTTGGCGTCTCATGTTGCAGCACAGCGCAAGCCGTGCCAAAAGTGAGCCGACTCACCAGACCGGTGCAGTGGTCGGACCGCCGATGCCGTAGAAATACGGCATCGGGTCGGTGTCAGGACTACCCCTCCCGGGCGGCGTCCGCTCACCGATATGCGATGGCCGCCGAAACAGCAGCAAATGAAGAAAATGGACGGTCCATCGACGCTTGGTCAGCGGCTTCCGCCCCCTCCCTGTGCACTGCGCCAAACGACGCGTCCGGACCGAAGAAAGCGTAAGGATCATGCAGAGTCTGAGATAATCACGAGGTTGCCAACTTATCAAGCGAAGCTCATATGAACATTCTCGTCACCGGCGGTGCCGGCTACATTGGTTCGCACACCTGCGTGGAATTGCTCAAGGCCGGCCATGAAGTCATCGTCTTCGACAATTTCTGCAACAGCAGCCCGGAGTCGGCGGCGCGGGTCCAGCAGATTGCCGGGCGCACGCTCTCGCTGGTAAAGGGTGACATCCGCAATCGCGAGCAGCTGGAAAGCGTGCTGCGCGAATTCAAGTGCGAGGCCGTCATCCATTTCGCCGGGCTCAAGGCCGTGGGCGAATCGGTTGAGCAGCCGCTGATGTACTACGACAACAACGTGGTCGGCACCGTGCGCCTGCTGGAGGCCATGGAGGCCACGGGCGTGAAGACCATCGTCTTTTCTTCTTCGGCCACGGTCTATGGCGATCCGCAGTACCTGCCGCTGACCGAGGCGCATCCGCTGTCGGCCAGCAATCCCTATGGCCGCAGCAAGATCGTCATCGAGGACATGCTGCGCGACTACCATCGTGCCCATCCCGACTGGAAAATTGCCTTGCTGCGCTACTTCAATCCGGTGGGGGCGCACGAGAGCGGGCTCATCGGTGAAGATCCGGGCGGCATCCCCAACAACCTGATGCCCTTCGTGGCCCAGGTCGCGGTGGGTCGCCGCGAGAGGCTCAACATCTGGGGCGGCGATTATGCGACCCCCGATGGTACGGGCGTACGTGACTTCATCCACGTCGTCGACCTGGCCGTCGGCCATCTGGCGGCCCTGCAGGCGCTGACCGAACCGCAATGCTTTGCGGTCAACCTGGGCACCGGCAACGGCTACAGCGTGCTGGACGTGGTCAAGGCCTACGAGAAAGCCTCGGGCAAGCCGATTCCCTACATCATTGCTGCACGCCGCCCGGGCGACATCGCCTCCTGCTATGCCGATCCGGCCGAAGCGCGCCGCAAGCTCGGCTGGGAAGCCAGGCTGGGGCTGGACGCCATGTGTGCCGATTCGTGGCGCTGGCAGCAGATGAATCCCAACGGTTTCAGGTCCTGATCCGCCCGTCTGCATCATGATCTTCGTCACTGGCGGCGCCGGCTTCATGGACAACAGTTCCTGGCCGCCGATCCTGGACGACTGTCAAGAACTGAAGATCGCTTTTCCGGAGGAGATCGCCTATCGACGTGGCTACATCGACGCGGCGCAACTGGAACAACTGGCCATGCCGTTGAAGAAGAACGCCTACGGGCGATATCTGCTGCGACTCCTTTCGGACCCGGACATCTGAACATGCAGATTTTTCCTACCTCACTGGATGGCGTACTGCAGATCGCACCGCAGGTGTTCGGTGATGAACGCGGCTATTTCTACGAGAGCTTCAACGCCCGCACATTTGCCGAGCTCACGGGGCTGCATCCGGACTTCGTTCAGGACAACCATTCTCGTTCCATGCGCCATGTGCTGCGTGGCCTGCATTACCAAATCCGGCATCCGCAGGGCAAACTCGTCCGCGTCACAATGGGCGAGGTGCTCGACGTGGTGCTGGACATCCGTCGCAGTTCGCCGACCTTTGGCAAGTGGCAAAGCATGCGTCTGTCAGCGCAGAACAAGCATCAGTTGTGGATCCCTCCCGGCTTTGCACACGGCTTTGCGGTGTTGAGCGAGTGGGCCGAGGTGCAGTACAAGACGACGGACTACTGGATGCCGGAGCATGAACGCTGTATCGCGTGGAATGATCCCGCCCTCGGCATCGATTGGGAGCTGGACGGCCCGCCCAGCCTGTCTGCCAAGGATCAGCAAGGAAAGCCGCTGGCCCAAGCCGAGGTGTATCCGTGAAGATCATGCTCACCGGCGCGACCGGCCAGGTCGGCCATGCCCTGGCCGAAACGCTGGGAGGCCACACGCTGGTGATGCCTGGTCGTGATGCCCTGGACTTGTCCAGGCCGGACCGGATCGCTTCCTGCGTGGAGCGCATCGCACCCGATCTGATCATCAATCCGGCCGCCTATACGGCAGTCGACAAGGCCGAAGCCGAACCGGAACTGGCCAGGCTCATCAACACCGAAGCGGTCCGCGCACTGGCGCAGGCGGCTGCCCTTCACGGCATCGGGCTGGTACATTTTTCCACCGATTACGTCTTCGATGGCACCAAGGAAGAGGCCTATCTCGAATCCGACCCGACCTGCCCGATCAACGTCTATGGACGCACCAAACGGGACGGGGAATCCGCCATCATCGACAGCGGCTGCACCTTCTGGATCCTGCGCACCAGTTGGGTGTATGGCCGGCATGGGGGCAATTTCATGAAGACCATCCTGCGGCTGGCGCAAGAACGTGACGCGCTCTGCGTCGTCAATGACCAGTTTGGGGCACCCACCTTCGACGAAGTGATCGCGCAGACGCTCAGGCAGATGCTGGAAGCGGGCAAAGGCCGGATCACGGAGCACATGCGGGCCAGCACCGGGATCTATCACCTCACCTGCGGCGGCCAGACCAGCTGGCATGCCTATGCTTGCAAGCTGATCGACGCAATGCCCTCCCTGGGCCTGGTATCGCGCATGAGCAGCCGGGACGTGCAGGGCATTGCCAGCGCGGCCTACCCGACGGCGGCCCGACGCCCGGCCAATTCGCGGCTGCATACCGACAAACTGCGACACACCTTCCATCTGGATCTGCCCCACTGGGCCGAGGCGCTGGATCAGTGCCTTGCCCTGATGGCGTCTTCGCCGTCATCACATTGACCGCGCAGCATGGCTGCGGGTTGATATCGCGCAAAGCATCGGTCCGGCAACGCCTGCATACTGTTTCCCAGCAGAATACGTTGCTGTTTTTACAATTTTGTATCTATCCTGATGCCGGGTTGGAGCGTGGAAACCTGCTCCTGTCGCGGTGAGCCGGAAGGGTGACGCGGGCGGACGCCGATGTTGCGGCGGGGAGTTCAGAAGCTGAACCGCAAGGAAGAAGGTGGCGCGGCTGGCGGGGATCGAACCCACGACCCTTGGCTTCGGAGGCCAATACTCTATCCACTGAGCTACAGCCGCGCTGATGGGGAGAACCCCGGAAAGGCCTGAAGGATACCGTCTTTCCAGCGGGACGTCCATGGCGCTGGCGGTTTTTCCGTGTCAAACGGAAAGCATTGTGACTATAATCAAGAGTTCGGCGAGAGAGCGCAATGAAAGCCCTGCCTGATCCCAGTTCCACGCAATGCCAGGCGATAAGGCGATACAAAGGGAACCGACGTTTTCCGCCCCAATTTCGAGGAAACATTACGGAGGGACGCCCATGAGCTCAGCTCAGCATGAACACGAGTCGGCAATCAAGACTCCCAAGCAATTGATCGCAGCCGTCGTCGCAGGTTTCATGGTGCCCATCGTGTGCATCGTGCTGCTCGTGCAGTACGTGACCAACGGCCAGAAAACCGGGGCCGGCTCCGACGGCCAGACGCCCGAGATGATCGCGGCACGCATCAAACCCGTCTCCGACGAAGGCTTCACCTTCCGTGATGCCAACGGTCCCAAGCAACTGCTCTCCGGTGAAGAAGTCTACAAGACCACCTGCGCCGCCTGCCACAGCGCCGGCGTGGCCGGTGCCCCCAAGGTCGGTGACGCCGCCTCCTGGCAGGCCCGCATCGCACAAGGCTATGACACCCTGGTCTCGCACGCCATCAACGGCCTGCGCGCCATGCCCGCCAAGGGCGGCAACCCGGACCTGGACGATGTCGAAATCCAGCGTACCGTGGTCTACATGGCCAACCAGTCCGGCGCCAAATTCAAGGAACCCGAAGTGAAGGCCCCGGCAGCCGCCGAAGGCGCTGCACCAGCCACCGAAGCACCGGCCAAGTAATCGCCGCAACGCCGGCGTCCCGGCGGTCGGCCTGAACAAAAAATCCCCGAACCAGGCGTCGGGGATTTTTTCATTTCCATTCACCTGCATGCGGGGCTGAAAAACGGCCCCGCACATCAGCCGCTTCGGCTGCGCCCGCTCACCGGACGTTCCGAAGCATCCTTCATATCGCCTCAATACCGCTGTGGTGGCGGGGGCGGTGGATAGTTGCCCGGTGCGGCGGCCTGCTGCTCGGCCACGAAGATTTCCACACGGCGGTTCTTGGCGCGGTTGGCATCGCTGGTGTTGGGCACCAGCGGCTCATGCGAGCCACGCCCCATGATGCTGAAGCGGCTGGCGGCCACGCCACGCGCGGTCAGGTAATCGCGGGTACGCGCTGCGCGCTGCTGCGACAGCGGGTCGTTGATGGCATCGTTGCCGGTGTTGTCGGTGTGCCCCACGATGGTCACGGTGGTGGCCGGGTTCTCCACCAGGGTGGCGGCGAAACGGTCCAGCACCGGACGCATCTCCGGCTTGATGTCGGCACGGCCGGTATCGAAAGAGATATCGCTGGGGATTTCCAGCTTCAGGCGGTTGTCGGCGGTCTGCGTGACTTGTACGCCAGTACCCTGGGTCGCCTGCTCCATGGCACGCTTCTGGTTTTCCATGCGGTTGGACCAGATGTTGCCGGCCACCGCACCAATGGCACCACCAATGGCCGCACCGCCCAGTGCACGTCCGCCACCGCCGCCGCCGGTGGCCGCACCGATGATGCCGCCCAGGCCCGCGCCAATACCTGCACCGGTGGCCGTACCGCGCTGGGTCGGGCTCATGTCGGCACAGCCGGAGAGCGCCAGTACGCCGGCGATCGCTGCAATTGAAATTTTCTTCATGTCATGTCCTTTCTTGCCTTCTCAGTCTTGTTGTCCAGGCCATGGGCCGGTGTCCTTCAGAGCGCATCGGGGCCGATATGTTCCTGCCGCGCTTGGCAACGCGCCACGCATAAACGACAAAGGCATCCGGAACTCCGGATGCCTTCGGGGAAACCTCACGGCCCGGCAGCCCGTAGTGCAGCCATCATTCCTGCTCGGGCGGCCCTTGCAGTGCGGCCGCGTCGGCCTCCTCGCGGGCGCTGCCACGCTGGCTGAAGTAGTAGGTCAACCCGCCCGCCGCGGCGATCACGGCACCCATCATCAGCGGCTTGCGCAACCAGCGGCGCGACAACAGCGATGCGCCCGTCATCAGCAATGGGGTCACCGTCTGCAGGTTCAGGTTGCCCAGCCCGCCGCCAAGCGATTTCAGCGACTTGATCGACTGTACCGTTCTGCCGCCACCAAACAGCGAGGCGGCGAAATGGCCCACTCGGCTCAAGGCGCCCTTGGCGAGCGACTCGGCGCTCAGATTCTCGCGCACCACTTCGCGCGCCTCCATCACGCCCAGCCGGTACAACGCGCCCTGCGCCAGCACCTTGCGCTTGCGTTCCTCATGGGTCATGCCCTGGTCCTGATCGCTCATGCAGTCCTCATTGAACTAGGAAAATTGCCACAGACATCACGTGCAGGCCGTCTCATCACAACAGCGCATCGCGATCCTTGCGCAGCTCGGACATGGTCTGTGGCAACGACAGCTTGCCCTGCATCAGCACCGACCTGGCGTAGTACACCAGACCCACGGTCGCCACGCTGAAGACCACACCCAGCAGTGCCAGGATCTTCCAGCCCCAGGTGTCCCAGGCCAGCATGACCACCAGCACCGACCAGAAGGCGATGGCGAACCACAGCGCCACCGCCGCCAACACGAAGATGACGGCGAAGCGGACCAGGTTGGCACCGATCTCCGACATCTCCAGCGAAGCCAGTTCGATGCGGCTGATGATGAGGCCCAGCAGGTTCTTGGCCAGACCCAGCAAACCCGCCGTCAGACCTGGGTTGGCGGCGTGGGCGGTCGGGCCTTCCTTGTGGGGAGTCGCCATCGGCGCGGCGCTTACTTGCTGCGACCGATGACCAGGCCCACCAGCAGGCCCAGGCCTGCCGAAATGGCCACGGCACGCCACGGATTCTCATGGACGTAGTCGTCGGTCTTGGCAGCGACTTCCTTGCCCTTCTCGATGGCGGCGGTCTGGGCGGTCTGGGCGGCTTCGGCAGCGGCCTCCAGGAGGGTCAGGCCGCGTGCGCGCAGCTCGTCAGCCTTTTCGCCGGTGGCGGCGGCGGCTTCGGCGAACAATGCCTGGGCGTCCTTGACCAGTGTCTTCATGTCATTGCGAACGGTCTTCAATGCGGGGGATTGAGGCATGTAAATTCTCCTTTTTTGCCGGTGATGAAAAAGACAAGCAAGTCGCCGCTCCCTGAACGCTGCACCTCGACAGATGCTGCATTGCGACGACCTTTTGATTCTACAGAGTCCGCAACGAAGCGGATAGCGCATTGCAGCCATGCTGCAAAGGCGATGCAGCTGGCTTGCGCCAGCGCAAAGAGGGTTCGATGACGCCGGCGGGCTTAGGTTCCGGCCAATCCGGCAGGATCAGAAACGGGTTTCGCGTGCTGCCCGCAGGAAACTGTCCAGAATCGGCGTGCAGTCCAGCAATTCGGGACCGCCGGCCCGGTGGAATTCCGGGTGCCACTGCAGGCCCATGACGAAAGGCGCCTTGCGATAGCGGATCGCCTCCACGATCTGGTCCGGCCCCGACACGGCCTCCACCGACAGATCCCGTCCCAGGTTGTGTACCGCCTGGTGGTGGATGGAGTTGACGATCGCATTCTCGGTCTTGACCATGCCCGCCAGGGACGAACCCTGCGGGAAATGCAGGGCGTGGTAATTGCTGTCGTACTGCTCGTTGACGTGCGGGATGGCGGTGGGCACGTCAGAGGCAATGTCCTGGTAGAGCGTGCCGCCGAAAGCCACGTTGATCAGCTGGCAGCCACGGCAGATACCCAGTACCGGCTTGCCGGCCTCGATGAATTCATGCAGCAGTTCCAGCTCGTACATGTCGCGCACGCGGTCGCCGCTCCATTCGGGGCGGGTCGCGGCCTGCGCATAACTCTGCGGCGAAACGTCGGCACCGCCCTGCAATACCAGGCCATCCAGATGCTTGGCATAGTCACGCAGGCGGATGTTGCTGGGGTGGACCAGGCCATTGGTATTGACGGTCGGGATCATGAACACCAGCACGTCACGCGACATCACCCATTGCGCGATCGATTCTTCCAGGTACTGCAGGGTCTTGCTGCGCAAGCCCTTGGCGCCGCTCTCAGGATGGAAGATGCGTGCCGACACGCCGATCTTGAGGGTACGCTGCATGACGCGGCGCCCGGCCTTGTCCGACAGCTGGCGCAGGCGCGCCGTCAGGAAGCGCCAGGTCTGCGCCCAGGGCGCATCGCCCGCATGATGGGGCGGCGGCGGCAAGGAGGTGTAGACGCTCTGCTGCGCCTGACCTGTCGCCTGGGCCTCGGTCGCCTCGGCAACGGTTTGCGCGCCCGGTCCCGGCTGGGCCGGCGTGGTCGGGGTCCCGGCCGTTGCCGCTGCGGCTACCACCGTGGTAGCCGGTGCGACGGAAGGCTGTGCAGGCGTCTGGGAGGCGGCCGGCGCCCCGGAGGCATCGGCGGAGACTGGCTTGGCCGGCGCCGCACCCGGGGTGCGGTCTGGCGGCAGGTTGGCTTCGGAATCTTGGATGTCGGACATGGCTGCAATAAGTGATCAGGATGAATGAACTGCGGCCAGTGGCATCGTCGGCAAGCTAGCCGGCGATGGCGCGACGGGCCCGGGGAGTGGCTGAGTATAAGCGCATTGCCCGGCTTTGGACACCTGCCCGCCAGACAGTGGGCGAGCAGTTTCATACAAGCCGGCCCATGTGCTTTCATGGCACACTCCCTTTGCTCATCATGGCAGACAACACAAAGGCCACGCATGTTCCGGCCATTTGCGCCGCAGCCGCAAGTGTCCGCCCTGCCCGCCACCTACCTAGCCCGCACCGCCACCATGTCCAAGGTCCTGATTCTGTATGCCCATCCCGCCGCCGAGCTCTCACGCACCAACCGCCTGATGCTCCAGGCCGCCGCGCGCCTGCCCGGCGTGACCGTGCATGACCTCTACGAGCACTACCCCGACTTCCACATCGATGTGCCATACGAGCAGCAGTTGCTCAGTCAGGCCGAGCTGATCGTCATGCAGCATCCCATCCACTGGTACAGCATGCCGCCCCTGCAGAAGCAATGGCTGGACAGCGTACTGGCGCGCGGCTGGGCCTTCGGTCACGACGGCCATGCGCTGGAGGGCAAGCGATTCTGGCTGGTGGCCTCCACCGGCGGTGAGACGGCGTCCTACCAGAGCAGCGGCCGCCATGGCCATCACTTCGCCGACTTCCTGCCGCCCTACCAGCAGACCGCGCGCCTGTGCGGCATGCAGTGGGTGGAGCCGCTGATCCTGCATGGCGCCCATCACGTCCCGCCGGTAGCGTTCCAGCACCATGTGGATCGCTACCTGGAGGGCCTGCAGGCATGAGCCACGCCGCTGCTTTCTCACCAATCCTCGCGCATGCCCGCGCGACTGCTTCAACTGACCGGACCTCACCATGGATGAACAACTGCTGATCGCCCTCGTCTACCTGCTGGCGGCGGTGGCGGCCGTGCCCATCGCCAAGCGCCTGGGACTGGGCGCGGTACTGGGCTACCTGCTGGCCGGCATCGTCATCGGCCCGTGGGGATTGGGGCTCATTACCGAGGTCAAGCATATCCTCGAATTTTCTGAATTCGGCGTGGTACTGCTGCTGTTCCTGATCGGTCTCGAACTGGACCCCAAACGTTTGTGGGCCTTGCGCCGTTCGATCTTCGGCTGGGGCAGCGTGCAGGTAGCCGCCGTATCGCTGGCCCTGTTCGCCGCTGCGCTGGCGGCGGGGGTACCGTGGCGCATCGGGCTCATCGGCGCGCTCGGCATGTCGCTCTCGTCGACCGCCATCGCCCTGGCCACGCTGGGCGAGCGCAAGCTCACCGCCACGCCGGCAGGCGCGGCCGGGTTTTCCATCCTGCTGTTCCAGGACATCGCCGCCATCCCCATGATGGCCGCCGTCCCCCTGCTGGGCGTGGCCGCCAGCCAGGGCAGCGGGCAAGGCTGGCTGCATGCAGGCCAGGTAGCACTGGTGATCGCGCTGCTGATCTTCGGCGGGCGCGTGCTGATCCGCCCCATCCTGCGCATCATCGCCAAGACCGACATGCGCGAGATCTTCACCGCCTTCGCCCTGCTGCTGGTCATCTCCACCTGCCTGCTGATGCAGTCGGTGGGCATGTCGATGGCGCTGGGCACTTTCCTGGCCGGCGTGCTGCTGGCCGATTCCGAATACCGCCATGCACTGGAAAGCGACCTGGAACCCTTCAAGGGCTTGCTGCTGGGTCTGTTCTTCATAGCCGTGGGTATGTCGGTGGACTTTGGTGTCTTCCTCGCCCAACCCTGGCGCATCCTCGGCATGGTGGCGGGCTTCCTGACCATCAAGACGGGGGTGATGTGGTTCCTCGGACGCTGCTTCGGCATCCCGCGAGGACAGCAATTATTCTTTGCCTTCCTGCTGTCGCAGGGCGGGGAATTCGCCTTCATCGTCTTTGGCGCCGCCGTCACCGCCAAGGTACTGACCCCGGAGGTCTCCTCCATGCTGGTGGTCGTGGTGGCACTGTCGATGCTGGTCACGCCGCTGCTGTTACTGGTGCATGACCGCCTGCTGGTGCGCTGGCTGGAAGGCGGCAAGCGCCGCCCGGAAGACCGGATCGGCCCGCAGGACAATGCCGTCATCATCGCCGGCTTCGGACGCTTTGGCCAGATCGTGGGACGTCTGCTGGCAGCCAACGACATCGGTGCCACGGTGCTGGATCATGATCCGGACCAGATCGATTTCCTGCGCAAGTTCGGCTTCAAGGTGTTCTATGGCGACGCCACCCGCATCGACCTGTTGCGCACCGCCGGTGCCGACAAGGCCAAGGTCCTGGTGATCGCCATCGACGATGCGCAGGCCGCACTGGACATGGTGGAAAAAGTGCGCGAGGAATTCCCGCACCTGCAGATCGCGGCCCGTGCCCGCAACGTCACGCACTACTATGACCTGATGGACCGGGGCGTTACGGTACTGGAACGCGAGACTTTCGAAAGCGCCCTGCACATGGGGCGACAGGTGTTGCAGCAACTGGACTTCGGCGCCTATCGTGCGCGCGAGGCCGCCATGAAATTCCGCTCTCACAATCTGAAAACCCTGGCAGCGCTCTACCCGCACTACAAGGACCAGGCACAGATGGTATCGATGGCCGTGCAGGCCCGCGAAGAATTGCAGGCCATGTTCGCCGGTGACCGCGAGGCCATGGAGCGCGACCATGCGCATGACCAGTGGCGCGAGAAACCAGCAGCAACCCCGCCATCGTCGGAAGAATAAAAAAAGGCCGGACACGCTTGCGCACATCCGGCCAAATCCCTCACTGCTTACTGCTTACCACTTACTACTCACTACTCACTACTCACTACTCACTACTCACTACTCACTACTCACTGCTTACTGCTCACCGGTACTACTCACTGCTAAACCTCAAGACTTCAACGACGTCGATCGCATGAACCGTCCGGATCAATTCAGCGTCAGCGGGACGAATATCTTCTCGTCACCACGTTCCACCAGCAGGGCCACGTTCTTGCCTGCCTCGCTGGCCAGCTTGCGCAGTTGCGCCACACTGGAGACCGGGCTGCCGTTGAGCGCCAGGATCACGTCACCGCTCTCGATGCCGGCGATGGCCGCAGGACCACTGGCATCTTCCACCAGCAAGCCCTTCTGTCCGCCCAACTGGGCCTGCTCATCCTTGGTCAGCGGGCGTACCGACAGACCCAGGCGTCCCTGATCATCGGACTTGCCGGGCTTGGCCTCGTTCTTGGCCTGCTTCATTTCGCCCACGGTCACGTTCAAGGTCATCACCTTGCCGCCGCGCATGACCTGCATCGGCTTGTTGCTGCCCGGTGCGGTATCGGCCACCAGAGTGGGGAGGTCCACCGAATGATTGATGGCATGACCATCGAAACTGAGAATCACGTCACCCGCCTGCAGACCCGCCTTGTCAGCTGGGCTGCCCTTTTCCACCGAACTGATGAGTGCACCCTCGGCCTTCTTCATGCCGAAGGATTCGGACAAGGCCTGGTTCAGATCCTGCACCGAGACCCCCAGCCGTCCACGGGTCACCTTGCCGTGCGTGACCAGTTGCTGCTCGACCTTCATCGCCACATCGATGGGGATGGAGAAGGACAGCCCCTGGAAGCCGCCGGTCTGGCTGTAGATCTGCGAGTTGATACCGATCACCTGCCCGTTCAGATCAAACAGCGGCCCCCCGGAGTTGCCGGGATTGACGGCCACATCGGTCTGGATGAAAGGCACGTAGTTGTCGTCCGGCAGGCTGCGCGACTTGGCGCTGATGATGCCGGCCGTGGCGGTGTTGTCGAAACCGTAGGGTGAGCCGATGGCCAGGACCGGCTGACCGACCTTGACCCGGGAAGGATCGCCGATCTGCACCGTCGGCAGGTTCTTGGCATCGATGCGGATGACGGCGATGTCGCTCTGCTTGTCAATGCCCAGCACCTTGGCCTTGAACTCGCGGCGGTCGGTCAGCTTGACCACCACTTCCTGGGCACCATCGACCACGTGGGCATTGGTCAGGATCAGGCCATCGGGCGAGATGATGAAACCGGAACCGAGTCCGTGCATGATGCGCGGCTGCTGCGGCATCTGCAGCTGCGGGCCGAAGCGCTTGAAGAATTCGGAGAAGGGATCGTTGGGATCGAGGCCGTTGTCTTCATCATCGGACACCTTGCGGGCCTTGCCGGTGACACTGATGTTGACCACGGCCGGGCCATAGCGCTGGACGATGCCCGAGAAATCGGTCGGCGCCGCGACCACCGGTCCGGCCGGGGCAGCGGACGCGGTGCTGGAGGCCACCACCGGGGCGTTGAGCGCGGCCGCGTGCGCCGACGGCAGGTCGACGCCGCGAAAATAGACGTAGCTGCCGCCGACCACTGCGGCAATCATGACGGCCAAAGTGTTACGAACAAAAACCATACGACGGCTCATCTTCTTCTCCTTGATCGAACGGGATATCGATGGCTGAACCCTGGCAGCGCCGCTTGCAGCGCCTGTTGGCCTCAACCGTTGGAGTGAAGATTAAGCAGTGAAAATTAAGAGAAACTTAAGGCTGAAAAAAGCAGCATTCATCTGCGCTTAATGCTCGCCGGCTGCCATCCCCTCAGGACTTCAGCAGCGTGAACACCACCCGGGCCTGCAGGCCATGCCCGGTATTGCGCAAATCCACCGGCAAGCGGTGCAGATCGGCAATCTGGCGCACGATGGCCAGCCCCAGCCCGCTACCGAAAGCACCCCGCGCGCTGGTCTGCTCCTGGCTACGCCTTGCCCGATAGAAGCGGTCGAACACGCGCGGCAGTTCGCTCTCTGCGATCCCCGGCCCGCTGTCCTGGATCACCACCGTGCACTGGTCGGCCGCGCCAAACTCGAAGCCGACATCGACCACACCTCCCGTCGGGGTGTAGCGCAAGGCATTGTCCACCAGATTGTTGAAGAGAATGCGCAGGGCGTCGGCGTTGCCCTGTACCCGCAGCGCACGACCATCATCACCCTGTTCCGACAGACCCAGATCGATGCCACCATGCTCGGCTACCGTGGACAGGTCCCCCACCACGCTGCCCAGCAGTGCGCGCAGGTCGACCTCGGCAAAACCCATGGCATCCGGCTCCTGGCGCGCCAGCGTGAGCAGCTGGTGCACCAGATGAGTGGCGCGCTCCAATCCGTTCTTCAGGTCGTCGAAGGCTGCGCGTCGCTCCTGTTCATCGGTGGCGCGCTCGGCCAGTTGGGCCTGCAGACGCAGGGCCGTCAGCGGCGTGCGCAATTCATGGGCGGCGTCGGCGACGAAGGCGCGCTGCGTTTCGGTGGCGTGCTTGAGGCGCGTGAGCAGATCATTCAAGGCATGCGTGAGCGGCTGTATCTCCTGGGGCATGCCCACGTCCGACAAGGGTTGCAGCGAATTCATGTCGCGCGCCGCCACTTCGGCGGCGGCCTTGCGCACCGGCGCCAGCCCCCGGCTCACCGCCACCCACGACAGCACACCGATCAGCGGGAACAACAACAGCAAGGGCACCACCGTCTTGATCGCCATCTGCGCCGCGATCTCGTCGCGCGCACTCTGCGGCTGGGCCACCTGCACCACGGTACTGCCGATCTGGGCGCTATAGACACGCCACATGCCATTGGGTCCGCGCACATTGGCAAAGCCCAGTTCGGCCTGGCGCGGCATGGCACCGCGCGCATGGGAGTGATAGATGACTGCGCCGCGACTGTCCCAGATCTGCATCATGATCTCGTCTTCCAGCTCGGGAAATTGCTGGCCGGGAGAGATGGGAGAAAATGCCTGGCGCGGCAGCGAGGCCGCGATCTGACGCATCTGATAATCGAAGATCTGATTGGCTTCGCCGCGCGCCTGGAAGTACAGCGCCACCCCGGCCATCACGATGATGGAAAACAGTCCCAAGCCCAGCCACAGCAACAGCTTGTTGCGGATCGATTTCATGCCGGCACCAGGTAGCCCACGCCGCGCACGTTCTTGATGAAGTCGCTGCCGACCTTCTTGCGCAGCGCATGAATGTGGACTTCGACGGCATTGCTCTCGATGCTGTCATCCCAGCCGTAGAGTTTTTCTTCCAGCTGGGCGCGCGAGAGCACCACACCGGGCCGGTCCATGAAGGCATGCAGGAGGGTGAATTCGCGCGCCGACAGGTTGACCGGCTTGCCGCTCACGGTCACTTCATGGGTGGCCGGATTCAAGACCACCTCGCGCACCTGCACCAGGCTTTCGGCACGTCCGGCCTGGCGGCGCGAGAGGGCGCGCATGCGGGCCGAGAGTTCTTCCAGGTCGAAGGGCTTGATGAGGTAATCGTCGGCACCGGCATCGAGTCCGGCAACGCGGTCGGCCACCGCATCGCGGGCCGTGGTGATGAGGACGGGAATGACGCTGCCCCGTTCGCGCAGGGTGCGCAGCACGGCCAGGCCATCCTTTTGCGGCAGGCCCAGATCCAGCAGCAACATGGCGTAGTCCTCGGCGCGCAGGGCGACGTCGGCCGACTTGCCATCCTGCACCCAGTCGATGGTGAAGCCATCCTGGCGCAAACCCTTGCGCACGGCCTCACCCACCATGGGATCGTCTTCCACCAGCAATACGCGCATGTCTACAACTCCTGATCGGACTCAGAGAATCTTCGCCAGCAGGAACACCACCATGGAAATGAGGATGGTCGAGGCGAAGGGCAGCGAAAAGATGCGGCCGAACAAACGGAAACGCAAGTCCCCCGGCAAGCGCCCGATACCCAGCTTTTCCAGCCAGGGCAGCAAGGTCGAGAACACGATGACCGAAAGAAAGATGACGACGATCCAGCGAATCATGCGTGGCTCCTCACAGGCGATGAGTGCGGTCATGGCGCAACATGCGCGTGGGCCACTCAACGTTCTTGCCGACGGCCAGCACCTTGAAGAGCTCGCCCATCTCGGCCGGGGAAATCAGTTTCTGCATGCCGTTGGCCAGCGGCAGATAACGCAGGCTGTCCTCGGGCGAAGTACGCAGCAGCAGCTCACCGATGCCGGCATTGAGCAGGAAGGCGCCCTGGCTGGTGTAGGCCAGCACTTCAGCACCCTCTTCCACGGCGGCCACCGCCATGGCCGTGAAATCCACGTGCGCGGTGATGTCCTGCAAGCCCGGCCAGTAGAAGGGATCGGTGTGGGCGTGATGGCGATAGTGGCACATCAGCGTGCCCTGGTCGCGATCATGCAGATAATATTCTGCGGCGGGGAATCCGTAATCCGGAAGGATCGCCAGCGCGCCGGGACCGCTGGCCAGCATGCGGCCCAGCGTGCGCATGAAGCCGATGGCCACTGGCGACAGTTCGGTGAGATAGCCGGTCGGCAATGCGTCGGCATCAGGAATCTGCGCCACCGGCAGATCGCTCGCGGCGCGGTCCGCAAACTGCAGGCGGCCCGTGGCATCGACCGTGACACCACGTTCCTGCCAGCCATCTTCGGCCTTGATGGCCAGGCGCACCGGCATGGCATCGAGCACTTCATTGCCGACCACCACGCCCGAGAATGTTTCCGGCAGGGCATCGAGCCACTCGACCAGCGGTGCGAAGGCTGCCAAGGCTTCCTGCTGGCGGGCGCACAACTGGGCCGAGATTTCCACGATGAAATATTTCTCCGGCAGGGCGCCGCGCGTCTGCAATTCGGTGAGGATGTCGCGCGCCAGCTTGCCGGTGCCGGCACCGAATTCCAGCAGCACATTGGCCACCTGCGGACTGGATGCGATCACTTCGGCAGCCAGATGGGCCAGGGTCGCGCCGTACAAGGGCGAGATTTCCGGGGCGGTTGTAAAATCCCCTTCCTTGCCCAGTTTGGAAGAACCCCCGCTGTAATAGCCGACCTGCGGCGCATACAGGGCCAGTTCCATGTAACGTTCGAAGGAGATCCAGCCGCCGGCTGCGGCGATCTCGTCCGCAATCAGGTGCTGGAGGGTCTGCGAGGCGGACTGTGCGTCAGCGCCGGGTTCGGGTAGTTGCAGTTGCATGGGCCGTATTGTATTGGACTATTGGAAACCGGGAACATGACTTCATCCTCTTCTGCAGGCGTTGCGCTGGTCACCGGCGCAGCACGCCGTATCGGCCGTCACATCGCCCTGGCCCTGGCGCGCGCTGGCTGGGACGTGGCGGTCCACTACCACCGCTCGCGCGAGGAAGCCGACACGCTGGTGCGCGAGATCGAAGCCCTGGGCCGGCGCGCCCTGGCCGTGCAGGGCGAGCTGGGCGACGAAGCCCAGGTGCGCACCCTGCTGCCCCAGGCTGCACCGCTGGGCCGCATCACCTGCGTGGTCAACAACGCCTCGCTGTTCGATTACGATGACGCCGCCAGCTTCGGCAACGAACGCCTGCTGCGTCACATGAGCGCCAACGTCGGCGCTCCCGTACTCTTGGCACAGGCCTTGTTCGAGGCCACGCCGCAAGGCCAGCAAGCCGTGGTCATCAACCTGCTGGACCAGAAACTGTACAATCCCAATCCTGACTTCCTGTCCTACACCCTCTCCAAGGCCGCCCTGCACAGCGCAACCACGCTGCTGGCACAGGCACTGGCGCCCAAGGTGCGGGTGGTCGGCGTGGCGCCCGGGCTGACCATGGTTTCGGGCGACCAGACCGAGGAGCAGTTCGACAAGGCGCACACGGTCACCCCACTGGGCCGTGGCAGCACGCCCGAGGACATTGCCGCTGCGGTCTGCTACGTCGCTTCGGCGCGGGCCGTCACGGGCACCACCCTGCTGGTCGATGGCGGCCAGCATTTGCTTCCCCTTTCGCGCGACGTCATGTTCGTGGCGAAATAACCTTAATTTTTTCTGATCATGCTCTTTCTCTCCCATCCTTCCCTGCAAGATTGCCGCCGCCTGTTCCTGCGCAACTACGAGGTGTTCATCAACATCGGCGTGCACGAGTTCGAAAAGAAGGGTGAGCAGCGCATCCTGATCAATGTCGACCTCTACGTCCCGCTGGCCGAGACCACCCCGACCGCCGACCACCTGGACGAAGTGGTGGACTACGACTTCATCCGCTCCACCATCGCCGAGCGCATGGCGCGCGGCCACATCCATCTGCAGGAAACCCTGTGCGACGACGTCATGACCGCCATGCTGGCCCACCCCAAGGTGCGCGCGGTGCGGGTGTCGACCGAGAAGCCGGATGTGTATCCGGATTGTGATTCGGTGGGGGTGGAGACTTTCCGGATCAAGGCTTGAATCAAGGTCGCATCCAGATGGCCGTTCGGACTGAGTAGCGAAGCGTATCGAAGGCGCCCCTGTCAGATGAGTGCATGCGCCTTCGATACGATCCTTCGGATCTACTCAGTCCGAACGGAAAGCAGTAGCGCAGCAGAGCCCCGACCATCAAAAAAAATGCCGCCCAGTCTGCACTGAACGGCATTCATTCCGGCAAGGCGATCCCGCCTTCCCCTCTTACATTCCCATGTACCTGCCCGCCCGGTGATTCAGGGCAATCACCAGATTGGCCGTCACCGCCCCGAGGATGGACGCCAGCAGCACGCGCGGCGTCACCACGAACAGCGAACACAGAACGATCACCACATCCACGCCCATCTGCAGCTTGCCCGCGCGCAGGCCGTAGCGGTCCTGCAGGAACAGCGTCACCACATTGATGCCACCCAGGCTGGCACCATGGCGGAACAGCATCACGAAACCCACACCCATCAGCAGTCCACCCAGCACCGCGCTGTAAAACAGGTCCAGCTTGGCATAGCCGATGAAATGCGGGTGCATCAGCGAAAAGCCAGACACCAGCGCCACCGCACAGAAGGTCTTGCCGGTGAAGCGCAAGCCCATGCGGCGAAACGCGAAATAGTAGAACGGGATGTTGATGGTGAAGAACACCACGCCAAAGGGCAGCCCCGTCAAGTAATGCGTCAGGAAGGCCAGGCCGGCAGTGCTGCCGGTCAACAGGCCTACCTGGCTGTACATGTTCACCGCCAGCGAGACAAAGAGCGTACCGGCCACCAGGGCCAGCACGTCTTCATAGCTCTTGTGGCGCAGGTCGGCCGCAGAAACGGCGGCCTTGCTTGCCACTTCAGCCACGCAGCACCTCGGCCATGGTCTCGGCCACGCGTGCAACGTTGCTGTCGTTCAAGCCCGCCACGCAGATGCGGCCGGTGCCCACGGCATAGACGCCGAACTCGTCACGCAGGCGATCGACCTGGGCCGAGGACAGGCCGGTGTAGCCGAACATGCCGTTCTGGCGCAGCAGGAAGGAGAAGTCCTGGTCCGGCACCGCGCTCTTCAATTGCGAGGCCAGCTTGACGCGCATGTCACGCACACGCACCCGCATCTCCTCGACTTCGGCGCGCCATTGCGTGGCCAGCTTCTCGTCATTGAGGACGTGGGCCACCAGCAGCGCACCATTGCGTGCAGGGCTGGAGTAGTTGCGGCGCACGGTCAGCTTGAGCTGGCCCAGCACGTTGGCGGCCTGACCCGCTTGCGGGCAGAACACCGACAAGGCGCCGATGCGCTCGCTGTAGAGCGAGAAGATCTTGGAGAAGGAGTTGGAGAGGAAGAAGGGAATCTGGCGACGCACCGCTTCACGCACCGGCCAGATGTCCTCGTCCAGGCTCTCGGCAAAGCCCTGATAGGCCAGGTCGAAGAAGGGCAGCAGGCCGCGCTGCTCGACCACGGCGATGATCTGCTCCCACTGCGCGCGGGTCGGGTCGACGCCGGTCGGGTTGTGGCAGCACGGGTGCAGCAGTACCACGGCGCCCTTGGGCAGGCTTTGCAGCTTGTCCAGCATGCCGTTGAAGTTGAGGCCCTTGGTCTGGGCATCGTAGTAGGGATAACGCTCGGTCTTGAAGCCGGCGCCTTCGAAGATGCCGACGTGATTGTCCCAGGTCGGGTCCGGCAACCAGATGGTGGGCTGCGGGAAGAAGCGCGCGATCAGGTCGGCACCGACCTTCAATGCGCCCGACCCGCCCAGGGTCTGGACGATGGCCAGGTGCTCGGAGGACGGCAGATCAGCACCGAAGAGCAGTTTGGCCACGGCCTGACGATAGGCGGCATGGCCTTCCATGGGCAGATAGACGTAGGGTGCACCGGTCTCGGCCACCGCAGCCGAAGCGGTGCGCACGGAGGGCAGCACCGGCACCACGCCACGACCATCGGTGTAGATGCCGATGCTCAGGTTGACCTTGTTGCTGCGCTCGTCGCGCTGGAATTGTTCCATCAGGCTCAGGATGGGATCGCCGGCATACGGCGGGAGATGCGAAAACATGAGGACCTCGTCAATGTGGGAAAACGCCGGTGCCGGCAGCGTTGAACTTGTCCGGCAAGACCGCCATGGTAGCGCGGCACGGGAAAAAATTCCCGTGCCGTGTGCCACCTGTGCGTTTTTTCACAGGTATTTTTTCAGGCGGAAGTGATAAATGCTCACGCACACCAGGCTGATGGCCGCGCAAATCATCAGGTAATAGCTGGGCGAGACCGGGTTGCCGGTCCTGCCCACCAGCCAGGTCACCATGAAGGGGGTGAAGCCGCCGAAAATGGTGGCCCCCAGGCTATAGCTGATCCCCATGCCGCGCACCCGCGTGGCCGGCGGGAAGATCGAGGACAGCACCACGCCCAGCGAGCCGAAATACACCGCCTTGAGGATGCCGGCCCAGATCATGATGGCCATCATCACCCACACCGTCGGCACGGCGATCACCCAGACGAACGATGCGTAGATGGTGGCCAGCGTCAGTACCGTGGACACCACCATGATGCGGGTCCGGCCCACGCGGTCAGCCAGCATGCCCATGAAGGGTGCGCCGATCATCAGGATGGCACCGGTCACGGCGGCAGCGGCAAAGGCAGTCGATTGCGGCAGATGCAGTTGCTTGATGGCAAAGGTCGGCATGTACAGCAGCATCAGGTAGGTGGCGGCGGTAGAGACCGAGAGAATGCCCATGGCCACCAGCACCCGCGTGAGCTGCAGGTCCCAGCTGGCATCGTCCTCGCCAGCCACTTGCACCTTCTTCGCCATCGGCACTTCATCGATATGACGGCGGATGTACAAACCCACCGGCGCGATCAGCAGGCCGAAGGCGAACGGCAGGCGCCAGCCCCAGGCGGCGATCTGCTCGGGCGTGAGCCACTGATTCAACAAGAACCCGGCCAGTGCCGCCATCAGCGCGGCGGCGCCCTGGCTGGAGAATTGCCAGCTGGCCATGAAGGCGCGGCGCTTGGAGCCGGTCTCGGTGAGCAGAGCAGTGGCCGAGCCGAACTCGCCGCCGGCCGACAGCGCCAGCAGGATGCGCGCCACCAGGATACCGATGGGCGCAGCCACGCCGATACTTTGGTAGGTCGGGATGACGGTGCAGATGAGGGTACCGACCACCGTCATCGAGAGAGACACCAGCAGCGCCGGCTTGCGGCCGACCTTGTCGCCATACCAGCCCAGCAGGATCGCACCCAGCGGACGGAACAGGTAGGACAGGCCGAAGGTGGCAAAGGTCACCAGCAGCGAGACCGTATCGTCCCCGGTGGGAAAGAAGAGTTTGGAGATGGTCACCGCAAAGAAGCCGTAGGCCACGAAGTCAAACCACTCCAGCGCATTGCCGATGGAGGAGGCGACGATCAGTCGCCGCGTGCGCGCGGCCGACATCGGCGCGGGGGACGCTTCTGCTGCTGGAGAAATTTCCGGTGTTGCCGAGGGTGACGCTGCGTTCATGGTCGTGTTCCCGTTGGAAGATGGACTGCGCTGGCTTGCGTTCGCGAAAATGAAAATGAAAAAGGGGGGATTCAGGCAACCGCAGACTGCGTCCGCTGCTGGCGCACCTGCCGTCCCTGCTGGCCGATATCCCACAACAGGCCCGCCATCAGTTGCAGGCCTTCGCGCGCCACCGGTGCGAGCAGGTGTTCGTCCGGCGCATGCTGCGAACAGGAGGGATAGGAGTGCGGCATCCACAGCGTGGGCAGGCCCAGCGCTTCCGAGAAGCAGTGATTGGGGATGGTGCCGCCCAGGTTGGGCAGGATGGTCACGGGCTTGCCACAGGTTTGCTGCAGGGAGCCGGTGGCCAGGCGCACCCAGGCATCGTCCGGATCGAGCCGCGTAGCGGGTGCGGCCGCCTGGATCTCGATCTGTACATCGGCATAGCCGTGTTCATCGAGATGGCGGCGCAGGCTCTGCTGGACGTCTTCCCAGACTGTGCCGACCACGAAGCGCAGCTGGAACACCGCCTGTGCCCGCGCCGGAATCGCCCCCACCGGGCGCTGCGCATTGCCGGCCTCGAAGGCAATCAGCTCCAGCGTATTCCAGGCAAACAGGCGTTCACCGGCGCTCAGGCCCGGCTCCCCCCAGTGCGCATCGAGCACCGGATCACCGGCATCGCTGCCCACCGCAAAATCGCGCACCAGCGAGCGCACGCGCTCGCTCACATTGCGTGGACGCAGACCCGGCACCCGGATCACGCCGCGCCCATCCACCAGCGAGGCGGCCGCATTGGCCAGGACGGTGGCCGGATTGCGCAGCACCCCGCCCCAGTTGCCGGCGTGGTGCGCGCCATTGCCCGTATCGAGCACCAGCTTGAATTGCAGCGCCCCGCGCGAACCGAGAAACAGCGTCGGACTGGACGCGGCCAGGCGCGGGCCATCCGAGGCGAGGAACAGATCGGCCTCCAGATAGTCGGCATGATCGCGGCAGGCCTCGTAGAGACCGGGCGAGCCCACCTCCTCGCCCATTTCGAAAATCATTTTCAGGTTGCAGCCCAGCTTGCCATCAGCGGCCTGGATGGCTGCGGCCAGCGCGCCCAGGTTGATGCTGTGCTGGCCCTTGTTGTCAGCCGTCCCGCGCCCGTACCAGCGCTCGCCGTCCGGACTCAGCTGCCAGGGGGAGCGATCCTGCTGCCAGCGACCTTCCTGGCCGTTGACCACATCGCCGTGGCCGTACATGAGCACCGTCACCGCCTCGACTGATTCGATACGGCGTGCCAGCAGCAGGGGCGGCGCGCCCTCGACCGGATTGACGATCTGCCGCGTCTCGAAACCCAACGCGGCCAGCGCCGGCGCGATCTCTTCACGCAGGTAGGTGGCCAGCTCGTCGGCGCGCGCCGGGTTCTGGCTTTCGGTTGGCAGTGCAATGCGACGTTGCAGATCACGCTGGAAACGGCCCGAATCGAAATACTCTGTGGCCAGACGAAGGGCGCTGCTGCGGGACATGAAGGACTCCAGGTGAACTGTCATTGGAGACGATTCTAGAAGCCACCATGGTTTCCAACAATGTCAATTTTTAAAACGATTCTTTCTCAAATTGGCAAAATAATTTATTGTGTTGTATACGGCGTTTCAGCCCAAGAAGCGTGCACGAATCCAGTAGTATGCCGATTATTTCGTGCATCATTGTTGTTGTGCACCATGATGGTCTTGCGCAGCTTTGCAATGATTTTCTCTTCACCTTGCCAAAATCAGAAAGCCATTTCTGCCATGCAAAGTACCGCTCTGCGCTATTTCTATCAGGTTGGTCGCACCGGCTCGCTGACCGCCGCCGCCGAACGGCTGCATGTGGCGGTCTCGGCGGTGAGCCGCCAGATCGCCAAGATGGAAGAAGAAACCGGCGTGCCCCTCTTCGAGCGCCGCGCGCGCGGGATGGTGCTCACGCCGGCGGGCGAAGTGCTGATGGCCTTCGCGCGGCGCAACCTGCTGGAGGTGGAGCAGGTCATGGCCGAGGTCAAGGGCCTGCATGCCGTGGGCCAGAGCGTGGTCACGCTGGCCTGCTCGGAAGGCTTTGCCTGGGACCTGCTGCCCAACGTGATGGCGCACTTTCGCGAACAATATCCGGGCATGCAGTTCAAGCTCAACGTGGTGGGCGCGGCCAAGGCCTCGCAGATGGTCATCGATGGCGAGGCCGATATCTCGGTCACCTACAGCCTGGGCCCGGTGGAAGGACTGAACATCGCCTACCGCGAATCGGGACCAATCTTCGCATTGATGCGACGCGACCATCCGCTGGCCGCGCGCACGCTGCTCGCCCTGAACGATCTTTCACCCTACCCGCTGGCCTTGCCGGAACAGGGCTCCACGGTACGCCAGCTGTTCGACATTGCCTGCGGCATGCGCGGGTTGCTGTTCGCGCCCGTCTTCACCAGCCACTCGCTGGGCGCGGTCTACCGCTTCACCGCCCGCTCGCCCGACACCGTGGCGCTGGGCGGCTTCCTCACCGTACAGGAACGCGCCGAGGAAGACGGCATGGCCCTGGTGCCCATGGCCGAGAGCGAACTGCATCAGCGCACCCTGCAGGTCCAGACCATGGCTGGACGCAAGCTGCCGCCGGCGGTAGCGGCCTTCATCGACTTCCTGGTGGCGGCGATCCGGCAGATCCGTACCCGCCACGAACTGGGCGGGCTGCAAGCCGACAAATGAGCCGGACCCAGCAGCGATATGAGGCATCCATGCGACGCTTGCCGCGCAGCAAGCCACACAGAAATGGCAGGATCCGGCGCTGCATGAGAAAATGCCGGTCCTCCGCCCGCACGCAGCCTTCCGCCCCTATCCCCTACGGACATGGATGAGCGGCAACATTGCTCGTCCGGCAGCAACAGCCTACCGATTGAAGGAATATCCCATGAACGACATTGCCGCTGCAGTGCAACTGTCCGACCTCGCCGACCTCGATGCCTCCTCCGCACAGGAGCAGGAAGAACGCGGCCAGCCCGAAGTGACCGCGCGCGGTTCGCGCCGCTTCGAGCTGCTGGAAAAGAACATCCGCCGCCTGACCGGTCGTGCCATCGCCGACTTCGACATGATCCGCGACGGCGACGTCATCATGGCCTGCATGTCGGGCGGTGCCGACAGCTACACCATGCTCGATACGCTGCGCTACCTGCAGACGGTAGCACCGGTGAAGTTCGAGATCATCGCGGTCAACCTGGACCAGAAGCAACCGGGCTTCCCCGAGCACATCCTGCCGGAATACTTCGAACGTATCGGCGTGCGTTATCGCATCGTCGAGGAAGACACCTACAGCATCGTCAAGGAAAAGATCGCCCCCGGCAAGACCACCTGCTCGCTCTGCTCACGCCTGCGTCGCGGCATCCTGTACCGCGTGGCCAAGGAACTGGGCGCGACCAAGATCGCACTGGGCCATCACCGCGATGACATCCTGCACACCTTCATGCTCAACATGTTCTACGGCGGCAAGATCAAGACCATGCCGCCCAAGCTGATTGCCGATGACGGCGAGAACGTGGTGATCCGCCCGCTGGCCTACGTGCGCGAGCCCGACATCAAGAAATATGCGGCGGCCATGGAGTTCCCCATCATCCCCTGCAACCTGTGCGGCTCACAGCCCAACCTGCAGCGCCAGGCCATGCGCGAGATGCTGAACCAGTGGGAGAAGACCAATCCCCTGTGGATCAAGAGCATGTTTACCGCCATGGCCAACATCACGCCCTCGCACATGCTGGACCGCAGCCTGTTCGATTTCACGAACTTCACCGCCGGTGCAGGCAAAGAGGCACAGGGCGACACCCTCTTCGACCGTGACGACAAACTGGACCAGGGCCAGTCTGTCATCAACCTGGTGTGAGCCGGCGAGACGCTTCGGCTCATCGCAGCGTCTCGCAAAAAACTTAGTCCGACGAGACACTGCGTTCCACCTCATCCGGGCGAAATCCCCCTGCGGCGCGGCTTTCGCGCCCATCGCCGATTCCCGGGAGATGATGCAAAAGTAAATTTTTGTTGTCGTGCGGCTATAGTCGGGGATTGGGCATCAAATACCCTCCTCTTCCGCGCTTGAAGGCCAAAACACGCATGTTCTAATCTGTCCCATCGCAATGCCGAGCCGCGAGGCTGCATTGCCAGGGAAAGAAAAAACATAACCATGCAGTCGTGGTTTCGCAGGGAAACGTGGTCCCGGCCAGTGTCACGGTCGGACTGCGTGGTATCGCCATCCGCGTCATTGAACGGCTTGCCGCCGTCATGCCTCTGCACCCCGAACGACTCTCTGCCATACGTGTAAGAGGCTGCCTGATGGCTAACTTTTGGCGCGACAAGCGCGTTTTCATCACCGGTCATACCGGCTTCAAGGGAAGCTGGCTGACCCTGTGGCTGCACCTCATGGGAGCCCGGGTGAGCGGTTACGCGTTGCCGGCGCCGACCAATCCCAGCCTGTTCCATCTGGCGCGTCTGCAGAACTGCGTGCAGACCACTACCGGCGACGTGCGCGACCCCAAGCATCTGGCCGACACGCTGGCGGCCGTGCAACCCGATGTGGTATTCCATCTGGCCGGACAACCGCAGATCAGCCAGGCCTTCCTCAATCCGCTGGATACCTTCGCCACCAACATGATGGGCACGGCCCATCTGCTGGAGGCTGTGCGTTTGACGCCCAGCGTGCGCGCCGTCGTGATCGCCACCAGCAACAAGTGCTACGAAAACCGCGAATGGCTGTGGGGATACCGCGAAGATGACCCCATGGGCGGACGTGACCCCTTCAGCAGCAGCAAGGGAGCGGCCGAACTGGTGACCTCGGCCTATCGCCGCTCCTACTTCTCGCCCGAGAAGGGCAGCCAGGTCGGCGTGGCCACGGTGCGCACCGGCAATGTCATCGGTGGGGGCGATTTCTCGCCGGAGCGGCTGGTCCCCGATTTCATCCGCGCGCTGGAAAGCCAGGAGCCGGTCATCATCCGCCAACCGCGCGCGGTACGTCCCTGGCAATTCGTGCTGGAGCCGCTGTCGGGTTATCTGCAGATTGGCAAGCTGCTCTACGAGCACGGCAGCGCCTATGCCGAAGCCTGGAATTTCGGACCGGCCGAAACCGACCTGCAGACCGTGGCCCAGATCTGCGCCACCTTCAACCACTCACTGCAGAAGAACGATGTGGAACCGATCGAAGTGCGGCTGGAACCGGAGGAAGAGCCGCAGGAAGCCGTGCTGCGCCTCGACATTTCCAAGGCCCGCCAGCGCCTGGACTGGATCCCGCGCATGGAACTCTATACCGCTCTTGAGCTGACCGCGCAGTGGTATGCCGGCTATCTCAACAACGAAGACCTGCGCACCCTGAGCGAGAATCAGATCGCCTTCTACCAGAGCCTGACTTAGTCGCCTCACCCCCTGCCCGGCGGGCGCATCCTCAGGACAGATAAGGGTCGACGATGCGCGCGGCAAAACCCGACTTGCCGGCGATTTTCATCATGTTGAGCCGGGTCAGCGCCGGTCTTGGGGTGATGACCACCGGAATGGAAGCTGCGCTGAGCAAATCCGAACTCTGTATCAAGGCACCCGCCAGGCGTTCGCCGGCGCGTTCGCGATCATGGGGGATGATCCTTCCAGCCCCTACCCGCTCGGCGAGCACCGTATCGCCAGCCGTGGCCAGCAGCAGATCGGTACCCGCTCCCCAGGCTGCCACCGGCCCGCTCTCGCTGAGCCGCAACAAGGTCTGGCTCAGACGGGCATTCAGATCTGCCCTGAACGTCAGGAAGCGTCGGGTACAGCCGATGGCATCTGTGCCGCCCTCCCGATGCAGCAGTAGACGGGCGCGGGGCACAAACCCGAACAGGCTGACCTCTTCACGCATGACGGTCCAGCCACAGGAACGCGCCAGGGCCGCCAGCCGGTCCACGGTGAAATAATGAAGATGCTGCGGACAGATCTGGTTGCTCATGCTGAGTACCTCATCGTTGAGCAAACTGTGGTCGGGCGTCTCGAGGTAGAGATAGGCACCAGGCCGTGCCTGGTTGCGCAAGCCGCGCAAGAGACGACGCGGGTCGATGATGTGCTCGAATACATGGCTGCAGAATCCCAGGTCGAACTGCGCATCTTGCTCTGCATGTTCATCCAGCACATCCAGCCGCAAGGTTCTCGTAGAGATTCCATCCAGCGGCAATGGCGCAAAGTCGTAACCCGTCAGTTGCTCGCGCGGCACGCCGAAGCGCTGATGCAGCGCCTTGAGCACCTCCCCGCGCCCGTAACCGAAGTCGGCAATGCGAGGGGATTGCTGAGTTTTTCTGACCGTTTCCAGGGCATCGGCGGCAAACGCCACCATGTCTTCGTAAGGTGAACTGCCGTCCGTCGACCAGACCTGCTCGTCCAGCGGGCGCGCATACAGGTCGGCGATCAGTTCTTCGGTGATGACGCGCAGATCCACCATGACATGCCCGCACGTTCGGCATCCCATGATCTGATGCTCGTGCATCTTGCTGCCCAGCATGAAAGGAACGCGGCCAACAGGATCAAAGGCGCTGCCGACGCAAATGGGACACTGAAGTGACATTTCTGCTCCTGATCAGGAGGATGAAGCCGCCGGACTGGCGACTTCCACGATCTCGCAATACTGCAACGGCGCTGTCCGCCATGCAGCCGAGGCCCAGCGCCAACCTACACCGAAGCCGCTCATGAGCAGATTGAGCGGCGCCGTCGCCTGCACTGCCGGGCCCGCCAGGGCCGAGGCGATCGCCAGCGGGATCGATGCCGAACTGGTATTGCCGAAGCCGTCCAGTGCCAGCACCATCTGCTGCTCGCTGAACCCGACCTTGTTGGCCAGATGCCGCAACATGGTTTCGTTGGCCTGGTGCAGCAGCAGGTAATCGACGTCAGCGTTGTTCCAGCCGGCCACCTCCATGGCCGCGGCGATATTTTTCGGGACCTGGCGCAAGGTGAAGGCGAAGACCTGGGCACCGTCCATGAACAGATGACCGAAACAGGCATCATCTACCGGATGACGCGCAGCGCCATCGCGTACGGTCAGATAGGGCGCGCCACTGCCGTCCACCCCCGGCACCACGGCCAGGAAACCGCTGTCCTGGTCACCGCGCTCCAGCGCGATTGCGCAAACGGCATCACCGAACAGGGGACGGGTATTGTGATCCTGCGGCGGGACGAACTGGGTAGTGGTATCCCCCACCACCAGCAGGGCACGGCGGCCATTGCTGCTGGCCAGCAGACTGGACGCAACCCACAGGCCGTCAACGAAACCGGAACAGCCACTGGTGATATCCAGGCTGCCACAATGCTTGCGCAACCCCAGCCGATGCTGCAGCAAAGGCGCATTGCCGGGGAGCGGGTAGTCAGGGGTCTGCGTCACCACGATCAACAGATCCACACTGTCGGCCGGCCACTGCAGGCCCTCCAGCAACTTGCGTGCCGCGGCCTCGCCAAGATCGCAGGCGGTCATGCCGGGCGGGACCAGGTGGCGGGTGTGGATCCCGGTGGCGGCGGCGACCTTGTGCGCATTCTCGTAGCCCCACTGACGGGTGAGCGTGTCGGCGTCTTCGGTCTGCGCTGGCAGGGCGGCCACCAGGCCCCGCAGGTGGATGCCGGCCAGACGGCTGTGCAGGGCGGATGTGGTATCAGGCATTGATGCCACCATCGATGGTGATGACCTGCCCTGTAATGAATGCCGCCTCGGGAGAGAGCAGGAAGCGCACCATCGGCACCACGTCATCGACACGGCCCAGGCGACCCAGCGGGGTTCTGCGCACGATCTGCTGGCGTCGCTCCGGTTGCAGCGATGAGGACATGTCGGTTTCCATGTAGCCGGGCGCGACCGAATTGACCGTGATGCCGCGTCGGCCCACTTCGCGCGCCAGCGAACGGGTGAAGCCATCGAGCCCGGCCTTGGTCGCGGAATACGGACCGAGGCCGTTATAGCCATGACTGCCGATGATGGAACTGATGTTGATGATGCGACCGGCTCCGCCATGACGCAACATCAGCTGCACGACCGCACGCGTCATCTCGATGGCGCCGACCAGGTTGACGTCGATCATCTTCCTGATTTCGACACTGGGCAGCGTGGCCAGCACGCCATCGCGTGCCACACCGGCATTGTTGATCAGGGCATAGGGGCTCTTGACCTGGTGCCGGGTGCAAGCCTGCCTGACGAACACGGGCACCGCATCTGCATCGGCCACGTCCAGACGACTGTAGCTGAGGCGCGCGCCGAAACGGCTCGCCAGCGCGTCAAGCCCGGCCCCCGGTTCCTCGCTGCGCGCGCAGGTAGCGACCTCATATCCGGCTTCCAGCAGGGCGGTGGCAAACGCCAGGCCCAGGCCCTTGCTGGCACCGGTGACCAGCACCAGTTGGACATCCTGTCCTTGCTCATTGGGAGACATGTTTTCTACCTTTCTTTCCGGACTCCAGGACCACACTGTCCACGAATCGATAGCGCGCCGGTCTGGCTACCGCAGGCAGCAGTTCCACGGCACGCGCCCTGAGTGCCGCTTCCACGACGGCTGGATCACTGCCCTCGCGGGCGCACACCTGAACCACCAGAAGATGGCCGAGAATGGGATTGGGATGCGCAATCACGCACAGGTCGGCCACCCCATCCACCCCTTCCAGCAAGGCTTCCACCTTCTCCGGTACGACCTTGGTCCCGCCGATATTGACGACCGAATCGCGTCGGCCCACGAACTGCACGCGATCGGCCTGCAGCTCCACCAGATCCCCCGTACGCAGCCAGCCATCAAGCTGTGCCGTCGTACCGCCGGCATAGCCCAGCATGCCGCGCGCACTGCGGATCTCCAGTTCTCCTTCATGGATGCGCAAGTGCACCCCTTCCACCGGATGGGTCAGCCACTGCGCCGGAAAGCCGGCCTTGCCGTCGGCAACGGTGAAGCCGACGCCGGCCTCGGTGGAGGCGTAGATGTGTCGCACGCTCGCCTGCGGGAATCGCTGGCTCAGCGCGTCCAGCAGGGGCTGTGAGCAAGCCTCGCCGCCCAGGGTAATCACCTTGAGCGTGCAGGTCGGATCGGCGGGCAAGGCCGCCAACAGGGCGCGCCAGAAGGAAGGAGTGGCGCTCACGTGGGTGGCGCCACTTTGCAGGGCGCTGCAAAGTGCGTGGATGCTGCGTTCGGGTGCCAGCAGACGGGCGCCGTTGACGGCTGCCGTCAACAGCACCTGCAGACCGGCGAAGGATGCGGGTTCATAGCTGAGCAGCCAGACCGCCTGGCTGCCGTGCGGATGATGACGGACGCCGGCCAGCAGCCGTTGCAGCGAATACACCGCAGACTTGGCGCGTCCGGTCGTGCCGGACGTAAACAGCCGCAAGCCGGGCTGCGCGTCGGACTGCTCAGGATCGATCCAGGCCGGCACGCCCGGCGCCAGCTCGCGCGACATCAGGCCGGCATACTGCTCGACCGTGCCTTCGCGCGCCAGGGCGATATCCAGCGGCGCAAGCTGCGCCATGATCACCCCCACCAGAGCTGCGCGCGCACTGCGGGCATCGAGCGTCAGCCTGACGGTGTCGCCCAGCGCCTGCACAGCCTGCTCGGCCAGGCCCAGCAGTTCCTGCAGAGCACACTCGCCCCTGTCATCCTGGAGGACCAATGCTGGCGCAAAGTGCAGTCTGGACGACGCCACGACAGGCCTCAACGCTCGGAATAGATCGCGGCCAGATCACCGACCGTGACGAAGGAGCGAAAGCCTTCGCGGAACGGATCGTGTCCGATCTTCTCTTCCAGAACCAGCAGGAATACCGCAAGGTCCAGCGAATCGATCGGCAGTTCACCATGCAGGAACACCGTATCGGCGCCCAGGGTGGCGGGCACCGGGAAGTTCTTCTGTGCCAGCAACTCGCGCAGGCTTTCAATGATGACGTCGAGAACGTCGGAATTTACGGCTGACACTTGTTCTCCTCTATGCCGAATGCTCTGAGGCTATCAGCGATGCTTTGGGTATTCCAGCGGCGCGCCTCCCACTCCTGGCGGAGCAGTTCGAAGACATGAACGTCCCGATACACGCCGTTCTTGATTATATGCTCTTTGAGTACACCGACTTCCCGCATTCCCAGCAGTCTCTGCAGCTTCAGCACGCGCTGATTGGCGTCGATGATCTGGATGACGTTCTTGTGCATGCCCAGCACGTAGAACAGGTAATCCATGAAGTAGGCATGCACATGTCCCCCGAACTTGCGGGCAGCCTCGACGGTGCCAAAGTAGGAGCCGCAACTGCAGCGACCATTGACACGATCGATATCGGCATAGGAAAGAAAACCGACCGGTTCGCCATCGCCCAGGATCAGGAAATGTTCGTAGTCGCTGCGGGCTTCGCAGCCGGCCAGCCAGCGACGCTGCTGTTCGAGCTGGTCCGGATGTACATCCGAAAACATCATGTCGTTGATGCGTGGCTGCGAGCGCCAGCTCAGGATCAGCGCGGCGTCATCCAGGGTGGGGCGTCGGAAGGTGATGCTCATGCGGGTTGCCTTTGCAAAGATGCGAGGAAGTCGCCGATCCCCGCCGTCAGCCAGGCAGGCCGCAGAATGTGGGGAATGTGGCCGCCATCCTCGTTGAGCATGAGGTCCGGCGCAGGCGGGAAGGACGAACTCTCCGGCAGGGGAACGATACGATCATCGCGACTCCAGAAGAATCGCAGCGGCATGGGCAGCGCCTCCCAGTTCACGGTCCGCGCCTCACCGGAGGCGGCAGTCACGATCATGTCCTCCAGCATCGCCGTCAGTATCGTCCTGCGCTGGGCACTGCCCATCTGTTCCAGGTGATGACGCGCCATGCGCGGTACGCTGTCGCAGCTCCGTCCGGCCAGCGATTGTGCATACGCCAGCGCCTTGTCGAGATCATCGGCCGCCAGCGCCTGGCGCAGCAGGGGAAGATTGAAGCGGCTGTCCAGTCCGGCGCAGGCCACCAGCGACAGCGAGGCGAATCGATCCGGCGCACGCAATGCCCCCTGCAAGGCAATCCAGGCGCCGAAAGAATGGGCCACGACATGGCAGCGCGACACCTCGAGAGCGTCCAGCGCATCCTCCAGCCAGCCGGCCGGATGACCGGACCATGAGGCCAGATTGCGCCCATGACCGGGCAAATCCAGCGCCATGATCCTTCCGTACCGCGCCAGAGGCACGATGCAGTACTGCCAGGAAAACATGTCGCCCAGAAAACCGTGCAGCATCACGATCGGCAAGGAGCTCTCCCGGCCATGAGTGAGCACATGATGCCGGGCGCGCCGACCGGAAACCGTCGTGACTTCCATGAAAGACCTAGCCGACCATATGACCGCCATCTACGGTCAGGTTGGTGCCGGTGATCCACTTGCTGGCGTCCGAGAGCAGGAAGGCGATGGGTGCCGCGACGTCCTCGGGCTGTCCCATGCCCATGGGATGGCGTTGCAGGATGGAGGCGACCTGGGACTCGTTCATCTCGGCAAAGGCCTTGCGCGACATGGCCGTATCGATCATGGCGGGCGCAACGGAATTAACCCGGATACCATCGCGCAACAGCTCCATGGCCAGGCCGCGCGCGGCAGACATCAGGCCGGCCTTGCTGGCACCGTAGACCACATTGCCCGGCTGACCGAGAAAACCACCGATCGACGACACCAGGACCATGGAGGCAGCAGGCGCGGCACATCCTTTCTGCCGCATGCCTCGGGCCAGGGCCAGGGCCGAGCCCAGGTTGGTGTGCATGATTCTGTCGAAATGCGCAGTACTGAAACTGCGTACGGGAAGCGTCTGCTGCACGCCTACGCAATAGACCATGCCATGCAGCGGCCCTTGCCGGCACACTTCGTTCTTGAACCAGGCGGGCACCTCATCGAGGCGGGTAACGTCAAAGGGAGCAATGGCATGGCCCTCGCCGGCGAGTTCGGGCAGCACGGCCTCGAGGCGCTCGCCGTCACGGCCGTTGAGGATCACGCTGGCGCCAAGGCTGGCGACCAGGATGGCGGCAGCACGTCCGATGCCGGCCGAGGCGCCTGCGATGAGGATGCGCCGACCGGCAAGATCGAAGGGATCAGTCATGGCACCGCCGCAACAGCAGCCGGTTCAGTTGCCAGCCTTGGCCAGTGCGACCAGGTCACCGATGGTCTTGGCCTTTTGCAGATCGTCGCCCGCCAGGACGTGACCGGCCTTTTCATCGACCAGGGCGATGAAGCTGATGGTCGCCAGCGAATCCCAGGTATCGAGGGTATCGAGCGGCGTGGCAGCGGAAATCTCGCTGGCATCCACTTCGAGAATTTCGGCGAGTGCGTTGATGATGTCTTGATCGTTCACTATGGGCCTCTGTACGCAAATTGACTGGAAGGCATCTTAACACCCGCATCACGGCTTCATACAAGTAAGAAACGCCGGTTTTCCCGGTCAATTCTAACGGGGCCAGGCCGGGCGGAAACCCGCTCAGCCAGCCAGATAGCCGCCATCCACGGGCAGCGTTGCCCCGGTGATCCAGGCACTGTCAGGCCCCAGAAGAAAGGCGCATGCCTTGGCGATATCAAGCGGCCGCACCAGTCCCAGCGGATGGGCCTGCAGCAGCGCCTGACGCTGCGCCTCGGCCAGCAGCTGGAACTGTTCATCGGCCTTGGGGCCCTGCACGACGGCGGGGGCCAGGCAGTTGACGCGAATCGGCTTGTCAGCCAGCTCCAGCGCAAGCGACTGGGTCAGCGACACCAGCGCGGCCTTGGACGCCGCATAGAGGCTGCGGGCTTTCTGCCCGCGCAGCCCGGCAACGGAACCGATGAGCACCATGCTGGCACCGGCCGCAGAGACGCCCTTCTGACGCAGGCCCTTGGCCAGCATCAGAGGCGCGGCCACGTTGACATGAAAATACCGGTCGAACTGCTCGGCATTGATGCGGCTCAAGGGCGAATATCCCTGGAACGACGCCGAATGCACCAGCCCGTTCAGAGCAGTCTCAGCGGCGATGGCCTTGATCCGTGCCGGGATTGCATCCAGCTCGGCCAGGTCCATCACTTCCACGGTGTGACGCTCAGGATGGGCGATGGTATCCCGCGTCTGTTCCAGCGCATCCCTTCGCCGCCCCAGCAGGACCAGCGCAGCGCCCAGGTCGGCCAGCTCCCGGCAGATGCTCAGCCCGATGGCCGAATCGGCGGACGCGCCGGTGACCAGGATGCGCTGTCCCTGCCATTTCCCTGACTCGCTCATCGTCCGCCGAGCCGCAGTGGCGGGAAATCGTCAGGGATCTCGATGACCGCCGGTGCCGGGATCGGCCCGACGTCGGCGACCAATGAGGCCCACGACCAACCGACCCCGAAGCCGGCCAGCATGAGCTTGCGGGTGCCCTTGCCCAGTTGTTCGGCCAGACTGCTGCAAATGGCCAGTGGAATCGACGCCGAACTGGTATTGCCGTAATCGTGAAGATCAACGATGAAGCGCTCGGCATCGACGGCGATCTTGCGGCGGATCTGGTCGAGCATCAGCTTGTTGGCCTGGTGCAATACGAAATGATCGATCTGCTCGCTGCTCACCCCGGCCAGTTCCAGATTGGCCTTGACCAGGGGCGGCACTGCACGCAAGGAGAAGGAAAATACCTCGGGACCATTCAGGCTCAAGCGGGCATCGCGATAGGCCGCTTCATGCTGCTCCGCATTCATCGGCTGCTCTTGCGGAATGAGCGGGTTGCGACGACCACCGGCCTTGACGACGATATGCGGTGCACCCCGTCCGTCGGTGCCCATGACCACGTGCATGGCGCCACTGCCCGGCCGTTTCTCCAGCGCGACAGCGGCACCGGCGTCACCGAACAGGGGGCGGGTGGAGCGGTCATCGGGCATCAGATGCCTGGTGCTGGTATCGCCGCACAGCACGAGTGCCCGCTTGCCACTGGCCCCGGAGAGCATGGTGGAGGCGATCCAGGTCGCATAGATGAAGCCCGAGCAACCGAGGTTGATATCAAGCGCTGCGCAACTGGTTGGCAAACCCAGGCGATTCTGGATCAGACAGGCCGTGGCGGGGAGGTTGTAATCGCTGTCCTGGGAAACGAAGATCAGCACTTCCACCGTCGACGGATCCCATTGCAGCGACTTCAGCAGATCCTCCGCTGCGGCCACGCACATGTCGGAGGCACACAGATGCGGCGGCAACACGCGGCGCTCGTAGATGCCGGTACTCTGCTCCAGCTTTTCCGCCTCGGCGGGAGTGAAGATGCCGGGTTCCCTGACGTAGGAATGACGATGGACCGGGACGGCGACCCGGAACCCTGCGAAAGCGATGTCTTGGACTGTGGCGTGCATGGCGGCGATCCTGAATATCAGAGTACGTTACTGGGCATAGAGGTCGACAAGTCTAGCGTCGAACTCTTCAGACCGGGCAAAATTAATCATGCTGCGGCGGGTACCGGAATAGGCGGGCATGAGGATCACCGGCCCCTCCTGATTCCGGATATCGGACGAGGACAGTATCTGCTGGCCATGGATCGTCGCACCGGCCAGCGCACGATCGACAATGCGTACCCGACCGCTTTCCAGCAGGGCCCCTGTCTGCGGGTGCTCTTCGAGCATGCGCCAGAGATCACCACCGGCGCCCCACAGCAGGACCGGACCGGCGCACATCAGACTGCGCGCGATCTGCTCCCTGGTCTCGACACCCGCTTGCAGACTGGCGCGCAGCCTGGCCGCCGGTTCGTCGGCGGGCGCGGCGCGCGCCCGCATGCGCAAACGCGGGATTCCCCCTGTGACCTGTGTATCGACATGCTCGACCAGCAAGCCGACCGATGCCATCAGTTTTGCCAGCGAGTCTGCGGTGAAATAGTTGATATGCTGCGGATGGATCAGATTGCACACATCCGGACGACCGACGTCAACGGCGGAGAAGTCCGGCGTCTCGATGTAAATCACCCCGCCGCAATGTTGCACCAGCTTCTTGAGCTGCCGCAGGAAGCGACGCGGATCGAGGACGTGCTCGATGACATGGGAGGACATGACGGCATCGACGGGTGTTCCGGCCTGCACCAGCGCCATGAGATCCGTGGTGTTCAGATCGGCCTGCCGGAACGCAAACCGGTCCGGCAGCATGCGATTGAAATCAATGCCCAGCAGGCGTGGCAAGGCAATGTCGAAGCGTTCGGCCAGCGTGACCAGCAGCGGACCATTGCCGCACCCCACGTCGATGATCAGCCCTGCCGAGGACTTCAGCGCCGCGCCACCGGCAAGCTCCACCATCTCCGCATAGGGCTGCAGGGCATCGGCCCCCTTGAGGTCGCCCCAGGACACCGGTTGCTGACTCTCCTGTGCATAGAGCCTGGAAAAGACGGCGGCATCGTATTGCTCAATCGTGCGGACATGCCCGCAATTGCGACACGCACCCAAGGCGAATTCCTGCTCGACGCGTTGCAGTGAGGTCCCCTCGCGGCGGGTCTCGCCGGCGTGGACCGCACCAATGCGATCCCATTCATCGCCATCACAGATGACGCAACGGATGCTGTTCATGCGCTCTCTCCTTTCTGCCGGACATGCTGGTTCAATTGCCCCCAGTCGGGATGCTGTCGCATCACCGCATCGCAATCGCGCCAGGAGAAATCCGGATGCCCGGGCAACAATACTTCCATGATCCGGGAGACCAGTTCAAAATCGGCCGGCTCATCCACACACCACCGCCAACCCGGCGCTCCGGCGGGATCGCTTGCTCCCGCCGCTACGGCGCGCAGGTGATAGCGTTCCGGACGATGATAGATATAGGGCGTGACGTGCTCGCGCTCATAGGGAGTCGTCGCACTGTCCTGGTCGGCCTGATCGAGCAATGCACGTCGGAAGACCTCCACGTCCAGACCGCGGGGATAGAAATTCATGTCCAGATGCGCATAGTCCACCTGCGGATCCTCAAGCACGGCCGCGACCACCTGATCCAGCAAGACCGGATCGATCAGCGGACAGTCCGAGGTCACGCGCACGATCACCTCAGCCTCGGCCATCCTGGCGGCGATGACGAAACGGGCCAGGACGTCATGCTCTGGACCGCGCGCCACCTTCACGCCCAGCCTTGCGCCGAGCGCGGCGATTTCATCATCGCTGGCGTTGGTCGTAGTGGCCAGCACCACCTCATCAACCGTGACGCTGCGTTGCAGGCGCCCGATGTGGTGCGCCAGCAGAGTCTTGCCCATGACGTCGAGCAGGACCTTGCGCGGCAGTCGGGTCGAGGTAGTCCGCGCCTGCGTGATGCAGACGACCTTGGGTCGATGGCTCATCAGCGCTGCTCGGAAAGCCTTACCATGGGCCAGGCCAACGGCTCGCCCCGCTTGATGTCGCGGCTGGCGCTGGCACCGATGACCGTGTCGAGATGCTTGGGCGGCAGCCCCAGTCCCGGGCGGATGGAGCGCACGTTCTCGGCGGTGAAGGCGGCACCGGCGGCGATATCCTGCACGGCATAGAGCGAACGGCGATAGTCGCGTCCCTTTCCTTCGCCCGGCGTCGGACCGTAGGTCACTTCGCCCAGGCAATCGAAGGCCGTGCGCGCCGCCACCACCAGTTGACGCAGTTCTTCCGGCTCCAGCGAAAACGCCGAATCCACGCCGCCGTCAGCGCGCGCCAGGCACAGGTGCTTTTCGATGACGCTGGCACCCAGAGCCACCGCAGCGGTCGGCACGGCAGTGCCATGGGTATGATCGGACAGGCCGGCCGGTGCCTGGAAGGCTTGCGACAGATGAGGGATCGTGCGCAGATTGCTCTCGCGCGGATCGCTGGGATAAGCGCTCACACAATGCAGCAGAATGACGCCATCGGCGCCTCCCTGGCGGGCTGTCTCCACCGCTTCCTCGATCTCGGCCAGCGTGGCCAGACCGGTCGACATGATCAGCGGCTTGCCGAAACTGGCCGCATAGCGGATCAGGGGCAAGTCGTTGAGCTCGAAGGAGGCGATCTTGAAGGCTGGCGCCCCAAGCTCATCAAGCATCTTCACTGCGGCGCGGTCAAACGGACTGCTGAACAGAGCAATGCCGCGCTTGCGCGCATGTTCGAACAACGCAGGGTGCCACTCGTAGGGCGTGGCCGCTTCCTGGTAGAGGTCATACAGGCTGCGCCCGGCCCACAACCCGCCCTCGATGACAAAGCCGGGCGCGGTGGAGTCGATCGTCATGCTGTCTGCCGTATAGGTCTGCATCTTGACGGCATCGGCCCCCGCATCGGCGGCTGCATCAATGAGCGCGATGGCGCGCGCGATCTCTCCGTTATGGTTGCCCGACATCTCCGCAATGATGTACGGAGGATGTCCCGGCCCAATCACGCGATCGGCGATCTTGACATGATTCATGACGCAAGTCTTTCCCTAAAATGTGTTGTAAGAAGCGCGTTGGCCACACGCACGGCACCCTGGCCATCGACCACACCGCGCAGTCCCTGCACGAGGCGTTCCCGTCCCGGCAGATCTTGCCACATTGCCGCCGCCATCGTGGCGATGTGTTCCGGCGCTGCGGCCGTGCGGCCATCCACGCAGGGATACGGACCATCGACACTGGCGGCCACCTGATTCTGCGCCACCACCACCGACAGCGCCGGCAGCCCCAGCGCCACCAGTTCGCCGATGGTGCCACCGGCTGCCGACACCACCAGCCCGGCACCAAGAAACAGCGGCACCACCGACGGCGGATTGACCACAACCCGTACTGCCGGACTTAGTTTATCGGCCAGGTCCTGCAAATCTTGATGATGCGCATAGGCTGCACCGGCCAGCACGGTCAACCCGACGTTGGCCGGCAAGCGTTCACGCAACAGTGGCAGCAAGGCCATCGAGAGATTGAGCGGATCCGACCCGCCAAAGCTGATGAGCACCTGCTCACGTGCAGCCAGCGCCTGCTGCGGCTGTGCGGCGGCGTGGCGGATGTCGCGACGGATCAGCGCCATCCTCGGCCCCAGCAGCAGCAAGGCTTGCGCCGAGATCGCCGCGTAGGCGTCCCGGGGCGCGTTGGGGGAGGCATCGATGATGAGATCGGCGGCCACGTCCTGATGCTCGGCACTGTCCCACAGCACCCCGAGCGGGGCCTCTCGGGCCACGGCACGCAGGTAGGCGTCATCGAGATGATAGCCGTCCACGACGGTGATACGCGGCCTGAGCACGCGCATCAATTCCCGCAGAGCGGCCAGGTCCTCTTCACTGTTGGCCGGCCCCGGCAGCGCGATCAACTGGGCGGGGATGGCCGCCATCATCGCCTGCGCCGCCGCCAGCGGATCGACCATGGCAAACACGACCGTGCCGCCCTGTTCGGTGATGGCTTCGGCAATGGCACGGCAGCGCATCAGGTGGCCCATGCCCATCGCCGCAGTTGCATCGACGCGAAACAGGACCAGGGAAGAGGACATGACGGGCTCTCAGTCGCGCTTGGCATTCTCACCGGAAGCCAGACTCATCCAGTGATGCCAGTGTTGATGGAACTTGCGGATGCGCGCTTCGTTGCTGCCGTGAACCGGGGCCATGCTCATCTGCGCGTTGCCCTTCTGCACCTGCTCCATGATGTGCTGATCTTCCCCGAGAATGACCCGGTTGAAGGTGGTCACGTTCTCCACCACCGCCTTGCGCACCGCGGCCTGACGCCCCGCTTCGAGGTCGCTGGCGGCCATGAAGATACGGTAATGCAGCTCATTGGTCTGCGGTGTGAGCGGCGTATAGGTCTGCACGCTCATGAGGCAGCCATGGGACAGACCGATGGCCAGGTTCGGGAAGATGAAGAAGTGGTCATAGTTCGGGAAACGCTGGCTCTGGTGCAGCTTGAGGCGCTGACGCACCCCATCCCACCATTTGGCGCTGTTCTCGGAAAGATAGGCCACACCGTTGTTGAAGCCTTCGCCGACATCGATCTCCCAGCGTGCCTGCACGTAATTCTTGAAACTCTCCGGGTGCACCAGGCCCACATGGTAGACCTCCAGCACACTCTCCACGCCCAGCTTCCAGTTGGCCTGCCAGAGGCTGCGCTGGTCATCGACCTGGTCCGTGAATATCTCCGAGAGATGCAGCAGGATGTCCGCGTAAGGGCCCAGGTATTGCGGCAGGGACGGCCCCTCTTCGGCCAGCCGTACGAACAGGAAGCGACCGCACTGCTCCAGCTTGAAACTGCGCAGCGCACGGGCCTTGCGGCCGGCGTCATCGAGCTGGAAGTACTTGGCATTGCCGGGGATGAAGGGCGTGCCCTCCTTGTCGTAGGTCCAGCCATGATAAGGACACGTCAGCGCGCGCTTGCCGCATTTCTCTTCCTGGATCTTGGCGAAACGATGCGTGCAGACATTGTGCAGCGCGCGCAGCTCGCCCTGAAAGTTCTGGACCACGACCGAGGTGCCGCCGATCTCCACCGTCAGGAACTGACCATGCTCGGCGACCTGTTCGGCAAAACCGACGAAATTCCAGCAGCGGGCAAAGATGCGTTCGCGCTCCTGTTGCTGGACGCTGTCTTCGAAATAATAGCCAGGCTGCATCGAGACATCCTGGTCCGTTGCAGCCGGGAAAGCGTCAGGAAATGGCGACGAAGAAGTCATTGAAGTTTCCGTATTCGTATCAGATTGAGTGGGCTTGCCGTGCCCGGCGCAGTGGTCATCTCGTCACCGGTCAGCAGCTGCAACATTATCGTTGCCGGCACAAGCCACGCTCAGCAAGACTTCACGCCGGGTTGCAGCACCTCAACTGAAGCGAAAATAACAGCGCTAGGCAAGGTAAAAAGCCAGTCGTTCGCAGATGAAATCCTGCTGCGCCTCACTGAGACCCGGATACATGGGCAACGAGATCGCATGGGCGTAATAGTGCTCGGCATGCGGGAACTGGGCAGGATCGCAACTCACCCGTTGGCGATAATAAGGCTGCCGGTAGACCGGCAGGTAATGCACGTTGACCAGGATGCCGTCCGCGCGCAAGCCATCGAAGACGGCCTTGCGATCACGCCCGGCTTGCTCGCCCACCAGCACGACGTAGAGGTGCATGCCGGAATAGGTCTGCGGCAACTGCCACGGAAGCTGAAGTGGCAAGTCGGCCAGCAGGCTATCGTAGCGCTGCGCAATACGGTGCCGCTGCGCCACCACCTGCTCCAGGCGCTTGGCCTGGCTGCTGCCCAGGGCGGCCTGCATATCGGTCATGCGATAGTTGAAGCCCAGATCGATCTGCTCGTAATACCAGTCGCCGTGAGGGGGCTCCTGCATCAGCCCGGCCTCGCGCGTAATGCCGTGGCTGCGCAGCAGACGCAGGCGGCTCGCCAGCAGGTCGCTCCGGGTCAGCGCGGCGCCACCCTCCCCGGTCGTGATGATCTTGACCGGATGAAAGCTGAAGACGGTGATATCACTGTAGCGGCAATTGCCGATGGGCTCGCCCGCGTATGTTCCACCGATGGCATGGGACGCGTCTTCGATCACCTTGAACCCATATTGCGCAGCCAACGCGCCGATGGCCCGCATGTCGCAAGACTGGCCACACAGGTGCACGGGGATGACCACCTTGGGCAGTCGTCCGCTGCGGCTGGCCTGCTCGAGCTTGGCCGCCAGGGCTTGCGGGTCCATGTTCCAGGTGCGCGGATCGATATCGACGAAGTCGACCTCGGCACCGCAATACAGTGCGCAATTGGCGCTGGCCACAAAGGTGATCGGCGAGGTCCAGACCAGGTCGCCCGGTCCGACCTCCAGCGCACGGCAGGCGATGTGCAGGGCCGCCGTGGCATTGGAGAAAGCCACGGCATGACTGGCCTGGCAATGCGCCTGCAGCGTCTGCTCAAAGGCAGGGACGGCAGGTCCCTGGGTGAGAAAATCCGATCGCAGGATCTCGACCACGGCATCGATATCGTCCTGCGTGACGTCCTGTCGGCCGTAAGGAATGGGAGTCATCAGAGTTTTCCGACGACATTGCGATGCGCCGCAATCCACCCTGCCAACTCTTGCGAGGACATCCACTCCTGGTTGTTGTCGGACGAATAGACGAAATCGGCAGCGACCTTGTGACCATCGCGAATCCGGGCCGGATCTTCGCTCCATTTGTGAATGGCCGGCAGGATCTTGAAATGCTCGGGATATTCGTAGGTGTAGGGCGCATCCTCGATGCCGATCATCTGCTCATGCAGCTTCTCGCCGGGACGCACGCCGACGATGTCGAACTCGGCATCGGCACGCACTGCACGGGCGATATCCGGCAGTCGCATCGAGGGAATTTTCTTGACGTAGATTTCCCCGCCCACCATGTCCTCGAAGGCATGCCATACCAGTTCCACACCCTGCTCCAGCGTGATCATGAAGCGCGTCATGCGCTCATCGGTGATGGGAAATTTTTTCCCGCTCTCCGCCAGCGCCATGAAATGAGGAATCACCGAACCGCGCGACCCCATGACGTTACCGTAACGCACCACCGCAAAGCGGGTCTCGTTGCCGCCCGAATACGAATTGCCGGCCACGAAGAGTTTGTCCGAGGCCAGCTTGGTGGCACCATAGAGATTGGCGGGACTGCTGGCCTTGTCGGTAGAAAGCGCCACCACGCGCTTGACGCCGTGATCGATGCAGGCGTCGATGAGATTCATGGCGCCGATGACATTGGTCTTGACGCATTCGAAGGGATTGTATTCTGCCGTCGGCACGATCTTGGTGGCGGCGGCGTGGACAACGTAATCGATGCCGGAGAGGGCGCGTCCCAGACGATCCTTGTCGCGCACATCACCGATGAAGAAGCGCACGCGGCTATCGTCGGCATACAGCTTGGCCATTTCCCACTGCTTCATTTCATCGCGAGAGAAGATCACGAGTCGGCGCGGGTTGTATTTGGCCAGGGTCATCGGAACAAAGGTATGGCCGAATGACCCGGTACCACCGGTAACGAGAATGGACTGGTTGGTAAGCATGATGTGCCGTTGCGGTAAGTGAGATGGCTGCGATGCCGGGCGCGTGGATCAGGGATCCGTCTTCAGTCCAGTTTGACCGGGACGACGCTCTCCTCCCCGCGGAACTGGCGGACATACAGCAAGGCGGAAGAATCGTTGACCACGATGAACTTCGTGAAGTTGTACAAGGCCGGTTCATAGCCGACCGGGAAATCGTTCATGTCGAAGAAATCACGGTAGCCGGTCCCCATCGCATAGAAATTGTTCTTGAACCCTTCGTTGAAATACGCGTCATCGGCCGGGTGGAACTTGATGACCAGTGCACCGCCGACGTTTTTCACCAGGGCCGCCTGCATGCGCACCATCATCAGCAGGCCATACAGGAACTTGTCCAGCAGGGGCTTGTTCTTCTCGTGCTCGGCAACGAAGTTGATCAGGCACGGCAGCAGACACAGCCAGACGGTCTCATTGGCCGGAATGATCTCGCGCGTGCTCATCGGCAGCACCGTGACCTCGGAGAGGGTTGGGAAGGCCTTGTCCGAGACGCAGAAGGCGCCGGCAAAACCGGGCAGGCGCGGATTGAAGAACCAGGAATCCATCGCATTGAGACCGGCCAGACGCTGGCGGTCGATCTGGAGCACATCCAGGATGCCTCGACGCTCGAGCTCATCGGTGAGCAGACCGACATCGATCTCCGGGCTGGTCCATGGCGTGAGAACGTTGGAGGGATCGTAGGCGGCCGTCCCTTCCTCGATGTAGTGCACCTTGCGCACCACCCCGGCCATGCTGAAGAGCTTGCCCACCAGAAAACCACTGTGCGGCACGTAGAGGTTCAGGCCGATCGCGGCATAGCCCTTCAGGACTGCGCAGATCTTTTCCAGATAATCGCAGGTGCGCGAGATCGACCACACGCCATCGTTTTCCACGCTGATGAAGGGCCCGTCCCATTGCGTGTTGCGCCCGCAGACCACGAGCAGCTCGTTTTCCAGATAGCCATTCTCGACAAGATGACGCCCGATCGAATAGGTGATCGGACTGTGCATGTAGAGCAGATCAAAAGTTTTTTCAGTTGCCATGGAGTCGCCTGGGCGCCAAAGGTGGGCGCAACCGTAAGAAGGAAACATTGAAGACGCAATGCCTCACGGGTAGACGCATCAACATTGTTTTTAGTCATTTAATCATGGTCGTCTGCAACTACATCAGGAGATTAATATGACTTTTGAGGTTTATTCCTGATTTATGAAATTGCCACCAATGCAACATCCAGACCGGGATACCGGGCGCTCAATCCCCTGGGGAATGGATGGTGCGCATGGTAGACTCCGCGCTCCAGTTTCGGTCCTTTTTTCTTTTGCCTCCTTGGCTTCACACTGCCATGAACATCGTCATTCTCGCCGCCGGCATGGGCAAACGCATGCAATCCTCCCTGCCCAAGGTCCTGCATCCGCTGGCCGGCAAGCCCCTGCTGGGCCATGTCATCGATACCGCGCGCCAGCTTGCGCCCACGCAGCTGTGCGTGATCTACGGCCATGGCGGCGATGCCGTACCGCAGGCTTTCGCCGGCCAGGGCCTGGCCTTTGCCCTGCAGCAACCGCAGCTGGGTACCGGGCATGCAGTCATGCAGGCCGCGCCGCATCTTGACGATGACGTACCTACCCTGGTGCTGTATGGCGATGTGCCGCTGACCACCGCGGCTTCCCTGCGGCGCCTGCTGGAGGCCGCCGGCCACGACAAGCTGGGCGTGCTGACCGTGACCCTGGACGACCCCACCGGCTATGGCCGCATCGTGCGCGAGGACGGCCGGATCAAGCGCATCGTCGAGCAGAAGGATGCCAGCGCGGCCGAGCGCGCCATCCGCGAAGTCAATACCGGCATCATCGTTGCGCCCACGGCGCGGCTGCGCCAGTGGCTCGCCAATCTCTCCAACAACAATGCCCAGGGCGAGTACTACCTGACCGACGTGATCGCGGCCGCCGTGGCCGATGGCGTGGAAGTGGTCTCGGCCCAACCCGATGACGTAACCGAGACCCTGGGCGTGAACAGCAAGGTGCAACTGGCCGAGCTGGAGCGCGTCCACCAGCGCAACATCGCCCATGGCCTGCTGGAAACCGGCGTGACCCTGGCCGACCCGGCCCGCATCGATGTGCGCGGCGTGCTGGAATGTGCACGTGATGTGAGCATCGACGTCAACTGCGTCTTCGAAGGCCAGGTCAGCATCGGCGAAGGCAGCAGCATCGGTGCCCACTGCGTGATCCGCAATGCGCGCATCGGTGCCGGCGTGACCATCAAGCCCTTCACCCATATCGAAGATGCGGTGGTCGGCGCCGGCGCACAGATCGGCCCCTACGCGCGCCTGCGCCCCGGCACCGAACTGGCGCAGGACGTGCACATCGGCAACTTCGTCGAAGTCAAGAACAGCATCGTGGGCGTGGGCAGCAAAGCCAATCACCTGGCCTACGTGGGCGATGCCGACGTGGGCAGCGGCGTCAATGTCGGCGCCGGGGTGATTACCTGCAACTACGACGGCGCCAACAAATTCCGCACCATCATCGAAGACGACGCCTTCATCGGCAGCGACAGCCAGCTGGTCGCTCCGGTGCGCGTGGGCAAGGGTGCCACCATCGGCGCGGGCACCACGCTGACCAAGGACGCCCCGGCCGGGCAACTGACCTTGTCGCGCGCCAAACAGCTGTCTCTGGCGGGCTGGCAACGACCGGTCAAGATCAAGAAATAGGCGCGTGCCCTGTGGATAACGCCAACTGAGGGGTGGTTTTAGGGCGATATGAAGGAAAAATCCCGGAAATACGCTGCTTCCTGACTTGCCCACAAGCCCGGACGGCCGATACCTGAAGGTATCGGCCGTTTTTCATGGGGCGGCGCCGAGCTCGAGGGGGATGGCGGTCTCGAACTTGCTGCGGTGGATGGAGAAGTAGCTGCGCACGTTGCGCACATTGCGCTGCGAAGCGAAGAGCCGATGCGCCAGGGCGTGATAGGCGGGCATGTCGCGCACCAGCACCACCAGCACGAAATCCGGCCCCGGCGACACCCGGTAACACTGCTGTACCGCCGCCTCCCCGGCCACCAGCGCTTCGAAGGCCTGCTGTTCTTCCTCGCCCTGGCGGTCCAGCGTGATTTCCACCAGCGCCGTGAGCGTGGCAGAAACCTGAGCCGGATCCAGCAAGGCCACCTGGCGCGCGATCACCCCCGCCTCCACCAACCGCTTGACCCGACGCAGGCAGGTCGGCGGCGAGGCATGCACCTGCGCAGCCAACTCCTGGTTGGTCTGGCTGGCATCGCTCTGCAAGGCTTGCAGAATACGGCGGTCGAGATCGTCCAGATCGAGGGGTGCTTTCATGGGCGCATAGGAAAACTTGTGAATTTGCCTGGCATTGCCTGAGTACAAGCCAGCACACATGACATATAAATTCAAAAAACTTACATGAATTTAATAATATTTCATCAGCAAGCAATGAAGCAATAATAATTCAAAACTCTAATTTTTTAGAAATCTTATTTCACATTGCCTCGCCTAATATGCAGGCACATCTTTTCCAGCGAGGTATTCCATGTGCGGCATCGTCGGCGCGGTAGCGCAGCAAAACGTCACTCCCATTCTGCTCGAGGGCCTCAAGCGCCTTGAATATCGGGGTTATGACTCCTGCGGCGTGGCGCTGCACGTGGATGGCAAGCTGCAGCGTTCGCGCAGCACGTCACGGGTAGCCGAGTTGCAGCAGCAGGTGGCGCAGAGCGGGCTGTCCGGTTTCACCGGCATCGCTCATACCCGCTGGGCCACCCATGGTGCTCCGGCCACGCACAATGCGCACCCGCACTTCTCGCGCGACCGCATTGCGCTGGTGCACAACGGCATCATCGAGAACCATGACGAGCTGCGTGCCGAACTGCAGGCTGCCGGTTACGTCTTCGAGAGCCAGACCGATACCGAGGTGATCGCCCATCTGGTCGATCACATGTATGACGGCGATCTTTTCCAGACCGTGCAGCAGGCCGTGCGTCGCCTGACCGGTGCTTACGCCATTGCGGTTTTCTGCGCGGATGAGCCGCATCGTGTGGTAGCGGCGCGCCAGGGTTCGCCGCTGATCGTGGGCGTGGGTGAAGGACAGAACTTCGTGGCCTCGGACGCGATGGCGCTGGCCGGCACGACCGACCAGATCATCTATCTTGAGGAAGGCGACGTAGTGGACCTGCAGTTGCAGAGGGTGTGGATCGTCGATGCGGCTGGCCGTTCGGCCGAGCGTGAGGTGCGCACCGTACAGGCCTACACCAGCGCGGTCGAACTGGGACCGTATCAGCACTACATGCAGAAGGAAATCTTCGAGCAGCCGCGCGCCATCGCCGACACGCTGGAGGGGGTGGTCGGCATCATGCCCGAGCTGTTTGGCGACAAGGCCTACAAGGTCTTCAAGGAAGTGGATTCGATCCTGATTCTGGCCTGTGGCACCAGCTATTACGCCGGGCTGACGGCCAAGTACTGGCTGGAATCGATCGCGAAGATCCCGGTCAACGTCGAGATTGCCAGCGAATATCGTTACCGGGACAGCGTACCCAATCCGAAGTCGCTGGTGGTGACCATCTCGCAGAGCGGCGAGACGGCCGACACGCTGGCGGCCTTGAAGCATGCGCGTGGCCTGGGCATGCAGCATACGCTGACCATTTGCAATGTGGCCACCAGTGCCATGGTGCGCGAATGCGAACTGGCCTACATCACCCGTGCCGGTGTGGAAGTGGGCGTGGCCTCGACCAAGGCGTTCACCACGCAGCTGGCGGCGCTGTTCCTGCTGACGCTGGCGCTGGCACAGACGCGCGGCCTGCTCAGTGAAGCGCAGGAGGCCGAGCACCTCAAGGCCATGCGCCACCTTCCGGCGGCGCTGCAGAGCGTCCTGGCGCTGGAGCCCTCCATCGTCGCCTGGGCCGAAGCCTTTGCGCGCCGCGAGAATGCGCTGTTCCTGGGACGTGGCCTGCATTACCCGATCGCCCTGGAAGGTGCGCTCAAGCTCAAGGAGATCACTTACATCCACGCTGAAGCTTATGCCGCGGGCGAACTCAAGCATGGTCCGCTGGCGCTGGTGACGGACCAGATGCCGGTGGTGACCATTGCCCCCAATGATGCGCTGGTGGAGAAGCTCAAGTCCAACATGCAGGAAGTACGGGCGCGTGGCGGTCAGCTGTATGTGTTTGCCGATGGCGATTCGCGCATCACCTCGGCAGAAGGTCTGCACGTGATCCGCATGCCGGAGCACTATGGCGTGCTCTCGCCGATTCTGCACGTGGTGCCGTTGCAGTTGCTGTCGTATCACACGGCATTGGCCAGGGGGACGGATGTGGACAAGCCGCGCAATTTGGCTAAGTCGGTGACGGTGGAGTGAGGGTGTTTTGCGATTCCTGACTACTGTTTCATACAATTATAGTCAGAGACATGCAATTAAAGTCTGAGACATGTAATTAAAGTCTGGGACAAGTTTTTCGTGCAGCTCTAGGATTGAAAATCCTTGTGTCGGTGGTTCGATTCCGCCCCGGGCCACCAAGAATGTCCCAAGCAAAAACGCCAGCCCTCGCCGGTTGGCGTTTTTCATTTCCGGGACTGAAAATCCTTAGCTCCGGTCTATTCCTGGTGCCGGCAAATTTAATCTGCCACCACAAATAGCCAAGGCGATGGCCAAGCACGCCTCGCACACCACCGCCCGCGAAATTAAGTCCATGAATATTTTGGAAGCCAATCGCAGGCCCCGAAAAAGTCAATTTCAACCGCAGCCTCATAGTGCTTCGGAAGTCACCCTTTAGACTGCATTACCGAAACCAGCTTCTGACCATAGAAAACCATATTAATGCTCACAATTTGATGGTCTTCGATCACCTGATAGGCAAACACGTCAGTGAATTCCCCATGAATTGGGTACTTTTCAAGGTCCCGAATGGTATAAGCCTCTATCGTCCTCAGCCTTTCAGTTGGCCGAGCAAGGTCTGTTAGAGCGAGTCCCAGCAAAGCTACCGTGGAATACCAAATACAAGCCGGTAGCAGAAACGCACGCTGAAGTAAGAGCCAAGCTGCTATCGTTCGCCCCAGCAAAGCGACAGTGATAAAAAGGGGCTGCGTTGAATCAGGTACCTATGCGCCTACTCAAATGCTAGCGCCTGTTGTAGTAAATGAAGAGTCCTGTCTCGCTCTTTATTCTTGAGCGATTCCCAATAACTTTGAGCGAATTTGAATTACAACAACCTCTCGTAAAACTGGATCGCGATGCCCTCTTTGAGGTCGGTTCTGTGGCGGCCCCGTCAATTCGAAGCGGCAAAGAAAGGGCGAAGCTGCCACTTTCTTTGCATGCGCCCAAAATCACGAGTCTCGGCCTCTTACTATTGGCCAAATGCAGCCACGGAACCTTTCTTGCTTGAACTTCTAAATCTAGAAGCCACGTAGCGACGCACAGAGCTCTTGATAAACCTTTTAACGGGCTTCCAGAAGAAACCTTGGATGGCGTACTGCACAGGGAGAATCGTCCAATACATTCCAAAAAGAGACAAATCTGAATCAGCTGATGCACGCAGAAAATTAATAATTGCCGACATTACTACAATCGGAACGCACCAATAAATGGCCATCACGCTTTTGGAAACTCGCTGCGCTCTCCGCAAGATAGGCAAATTAGTTTCACGACGTTTGAAACGCAACTCCTGATTTTTATGAGCTCGCTCCCGATCTTCTCGTTCCGCCTCATACGCTATCATCTTGAGCCGGGTCTTTTCGCGCTCCTCTGCAATATGATCGACAGCTAACTGCAAATCCTCTTTTGCCTTTCGTCCTGCCTCAGCCTCAGCCATAAGGGTAGCGTGCTCTGCCACTGCGTTGCTCACAAAGTCATCGCTGGCAAGAAACTCAACATCTAAGTTTTCGTCAGTAACATCTTCAGGCCTCTTCATCTTGTTCATGAGATCGGCAACAACATAGCCCAAGGTCTCTTGATCCATGCGTGTTCGTACATCTTTTTGCTGTCTTTGCAGCAATTGATATTCATCTGAAACTTTGCTCCCCAATTGAGCAGAAAGAACCAGCCTGGTACGTGCAACAACGTCAAACGAAGTTGGAATGCTTCCTGAGTTGAAGCCCTTATTCAACTTCAGCCACAGACGCTCTGTCATGTAGTCAAGGTCCGTGGAGAATGAAACCACACCAGGCTGCATGTGGCCAAGACCTTGAGAAAATGCCGCCGCACGCACGACACTTTTATCCGATAAAAATATATGGCCTACGGCTTCGAGGTGTGTCTTACTGTCCCCCCTTCGCAAGTAATTTATTCGAGTGAACTGCTGGAGCGCCTGATGAATTCTCACTTCATCCGCCGATAATTCAACTTTCAAAACCTTAATAAGGTCAGCACTTTCCACGTTGAAATTAGGTGGATCGTAAAAATCTCTAGCGTTGTCCGGTGTTATCTTTAGCCGAGTTAGCTCCTGTTTAAACATTGCTTGTTTACCTAGTACATGGGTGCCGTTTGCGCACCCATTTACTATGGTCGTCATAGCTTGCTTCCCGGGCTCCGGTCGGCCACCTTTATCAACGATCAGTCGGGCTGCTTCAAAATAATTCAAAACTTCTCTATATGTCGCGTCGAAATAGCGAAGCAGAACCTTTCCCGATGACGACTTTTCAGCCTTTTTATTTAACTCGCCAACGAGAGTATGGAAATCTTTGAACAGCTGCTGGCGAAGTGATCCGTGATAGCCCACGGCGCTAAAAAGAATCTCAGTATCTAGGTAAATATTCAGGTCTCGTGGAAGCTTTTCGCTGGATGTCTCCGCTGAATAGCGCAAACCATCCACAATAATTAGCCCCTGCCTTGCAAGTTCCAGCCGTTCTTTTGCAGCGAAATCCTTTTCCATCGCCAAAATGAAATGCCCAATTAACGGGAAATTATCATTCTGGCGGGGAACCCCCTTCAAGTGAGAAAAGAAATCATCAATCAGGGTTGCTCTTTGCTGCTCAGAGAGGCTTTGTTTCCGTAAGGCCTCTGCATGCTCAACAAGTTTTTCTGTTAGTACAGTATTGTCCGAACGCGCATCGTCTAAGCGCATTTGTAGATCAGGATTCGCATCAAAAGCTATAGTCCTGTGCCACGTATTTTGCCGAGGGTCTCCCGACCTCTCGATCTGCGTCTTCATTTTCTGTTTGACGCACCGCCTGACAACCGCTTCGGGAATATCGAACCCAAAGTCTGCCCTTAAAAGACGAGTGCACTCTGAAAGTGGGAACGAATGCAGATTGTTGAGAGTTATCGTTGCCGAAATAAATCGTGCTAGTACGTCGTACTGGTCAAGCGATTCCGAATACAGCCCCCGAAAAACAGCCGCTGATGCTAACAACCGTTGATTGTCCATATTACTTATTCTTAATAGCTCCATAAGCACCTCGCTGTGTTGCAACAGTATTGGTAAGTACCGAATAGTCCCCCATGAACATGTATCGGCTACGAATGGATTACTTGATTTTGAGTTAACAATACTACTACAACGGACGGCAAAACATCGATCACAGTGGGCAAGCGCGTCGGCTCACGCTGCCACACTTCCATTCACGTTCAACAGCCGGTATTCAGTAGGTGATTCCCCGAAAGCATTGGTCCTCCTCAGCGTGGCAATGAGCGAGTCCACATCAGCATAGTCGAATTGGCTCGACCACTGCGCCATCTTGACCAGGCAGCGGACGAACCCGTCAGGATTCTGTCTCCCTGTAAGCGCCCGTACCGTGCGCAACAGCCCGGCCTGCGGTGGTCATCAGTATGTTGGGAGGCCGTTTTCCCAGTAGCGCACAAATGATGGCGTGAAGTTCGGCTAATGCCTTCTCTGCCCCGACGGAAAGAGAGATGGCAGCGGCTTGGCCAAGAAGGACTTTGAGAGCCCATGCACCAGAGGTATAGAGCAGTACGATGAGGTGGATTTCGACACCGATTGCTGATGCCCGATGGTCATCTTCGGGTCCAAGTCTTTCGAGCAACATGCGGGCCTGGCTGGCGAGCTCATGTGCGTCGGTATTTGGCATTGAGGTAGTGAAGAGCAGATCGGGCGTTGATTGGGGCATTTGCGCCGTGCGCAAAATGAAAGCAGCCCCATCACCCTGGATGATGCTGCTTCGAGTACCCGCCTTCCAGCCACGGGCACGCCGAATGTCCTTCGGGATGGTTACTTGCCCGTGTTTATTGATGATTGCAACATAGGCCATATAGCTCCCCCACGCTTTCCTGCAGGCCCGGCTATGCCTGGTCCGGCTTCAGTTCGGCAATTCTCCCCCCGGCGATAGCTCGGCGGATTTCTTCTTCTGTGCGCGGGGGCGTCGAGGTCAAGTCCGCGAGTGAGACCTGTAGCTTGGTTGATTCGGGATCGCCGGGATTCATTCCCTCCCCTGTCGTTAAGCTGGCTTGGGTACGGAAACGTTCCACAGCAATCTGGACCTGAGTTTTGACTAGCGACTCGTTCGCCGGCCCGACGGGACCTTCCCTCATATGCCTCAACACCTCCTTGTCGAAGATGTCGAGCTCGAAGCCCAACTTCTCCAGGAGAACCATGAGCTCCTTTACCGAGTAATCGCCGGCGCCGTCCAGGATACGCGCGACGGTGCCTTCGACCAGCCCTAGTTCCGAGTCCTGAGGGGAGTAGCTGAAGCCGTACTGGCTCAGTTCATATCGCAGAAAGTTGGAGATGTCTTCGAGGGACTTCATGGTGGTGTCTGGTGGCGATTCGAATGACTAAGGCAGCCAGTTTATGGTTAGCGTGAAGAGAATTGGTAGCAAGGCGCCGTTAATTGAGTCCTGGGAATTTAGTGCTCGATTTAAGGTGCATCAGACTAAGCGGATGTACACCCAGTTCTTCCCAACGGCTAACGAGCAATTGGCCCGCGATTGCCTAACAGCAATTCACCGCTATAATTCCCACGGGGTAATAATTAATTAAAATCGAAAGGGGAAGTGCATGCAATTGCATCCAGTGCTCAGCAAAACATTTGGGGGGCTGAACAGCCGCTATTACTTCAGGCAGTTCGTTTTCGGCCTGATTTTCCCCGTCATGGTCTATTTTGCGTCAACGAGCGGTAACCATCCGTTTCCACTGAAGCTCATTCCATTCTTCATAATCTGCACGCTTCTGTATCCGTACGCCCGCTTCGTCTACGAAAGCATCGTGTCCTTCATCATGGGAGACAACGTCTTCTATGTGAATGCCATCCTGATGTTGGCTGTGAAGGTCATTATGATGAGTGTTTGCTGGTCTCTGTCGCCGGTCATCGCGCCTATTGGCCTGCTTTATCTCTACTTCCACCACAGCCGCTCTGAGCGGGCAAGATAAAAAAATGGGGGCCACGATGGCTCCCAAATTACTTGAGCATAAGTTCTGGCGGCAGACAGTTCGAAGTTAATACAAAAAGCAACGCTCAGAACGAAGTTCAATCATCCTCTCAATAAGATGCTCGATCCAGATATCGGAACTACCCGACCGAAGATACCAATCTGATGCATCTGATTCGCAACCAAATCAAGGAATTGATATGTGGACGTCGACCGCAGAAGCAGACCTTAAATCTGCATTTGATGATGCGATAAAAAATGCCTACGGCAGTGGACTGAATGGTGAACTAGAAAATCTGGCAGAGCTATTTTCTCCAGCTGCTCTGTATGCCTACAAAACATCGCTCCTCAAGGGCCTTGATAATCAGAGTGATGCGGCTGTCGATTTAGCTTGGATCGACAAACGGCCAGTGGCGTATAGAGCAAAGGTAAACGCCTCGCCGATAGCTGATGAGGTGATAAAGCCGGGATGTGAACTCGGCGATATGCTGCTCATTGCAAATACTTATGGACCTGATGGTACGTTGCAAAAATCTCAGGCGTGCATTCTCGAAGTGAAACAGGCAAATGCGGTACCGATACCAGCAGTTCCCGTTTTTCCAAACGAAGATAGCACTAGAAATCAATTTAAAATTCTTGAGAGCTGGCCGAAGCTGTATGGAATAAAAAAGACTGGCAGTAACAATGATTATTTAGTTAAGGCAGTCAATACATGGCCAAACTCCCCTAAGAATGGAGGTGTTCGCGCACAGGCATGGTACGTTGCCGTTCTGTCTCATGGAACACCACTTGGAACCTTGAAGTCGCCCTGGATGGCAGCTCCTGCGGTCTCGGGAGAACCATTTGATAAGTACACACTAGGCGAAATATTCTCTGCTTGTGCTCAAGGTATATCTCTTAAAACCAGTATTGGGGACATCCAGGTTGGCCGTGAATTCGAACGAAAGAACTATGCTTCTGCAAGTAACTGGAATGCTGTGATTAACTCAATCATCCACACCACGCAGGCATATGACCTCCCCAAATCACTCTTTCCGTCCGACGAATTAAGTAGATATTTCTGGGGCTATCGTGCTCGCGGTAGTTGGATGTGGGGAGCGATTGGTTTAGCCTTACCTTCCACAGAATTCACTACAGGTGTGGTCACCGGCCTTGCCATAAGCGCGGCAGCATTCATGGCGCTGAGACTTTATAAATGGGTGCAAGATAGACAAGACCACGAGCGCCGACTTGAAGATTGGGAAGCACAGAAGGCAGATCGCTTCTGGATATTGTCTTTTAATGTGAAACTCAGCCGCCCTCTCGACGAGGTCTCACGGCCAGACTAACTGTCGATTTCGAAGTAGGTAGCTATATCTACGCTCAAACCCGCATGGCATTGGGAAAAGAAAGGCTTTCATTTCCCAGATTTCGAAATGTGTAAATTTTGCGGAAAGGCATGCCCAATAAATGGCTTTCCTTTTTTGAAAATCAAGCGGGATAAGGGATTGCGGGCAGCTTTTCAGAAAAGGAAAGCTTTTCATTTCTGCTTAACACTACAATGAATAAAGTTGGTCGGGATTTAATGCCGCTGCGCCCCAAAATTAAAAGCCACCTAATACAGGTGGCTTTTCTTTTGCCCACCGCCACAACGGAGATCTCAGAAAGTTTGCCGTCTCCTAAAGAGTTGAAAGAAGTCCTCCCTGAGTATTGAATGGACTTGTACAACGGCGAGATCGTGTCGTATCAGTCAAGCCGTTCACCTCAGTTCCAGACGGTCGACAGCATGCTCAGGAAGGCCATCTCGACCTTGAAGGGGACTGCGCCCCATGCTGCACTCGGATCAGGGATGGCAATATCAGATGCACACTTACCGCCGCACCTTGGCCGACAACGGCATTACGCAGAGCATGTCGCGTAGCGGAAACTGCCTGGATAATGCGGCCATGGAACGCTTCTTCGGCACGCTTAAGTCAGAGTGTTTTTACCTGGTTCGCTTCTCCAGCATCGAGCAGTTACAGATCGAGTCACCGTACATCGCTCACTCATCATGGAACGAATTTGCGGATTTGCATTGAAAACTGACTCATTGAGAGTGCCATCGCAGGGATCACCGCGAAGAATAGTGCGGTGAAACGTTATCTGCAGAGCTGGGATGAGGACCAAAAGACTGCAAGGAACCCGCGAGATTGCGCAATTCGTCCAGCAAGCGGGTCGCTGGTGTGGGCAGTATCCCTTGGCGGCGTCGAAATGCCATCAAGGTCCGAGGGGCTTTCAGTCCCTCCACCGGCAGCGCATCAATCAGGCCGGCCTTGCGTTCCGTATCGAACATGGGGCCGGACATCCAGCCCACGAATCCGCAGCGTGCTACCAGGCTCTTGAGTACCGTGACGGAACGCGATTCCACTGCGATCTCAGGCATCGGCAATCCAGCCTTCGCAAACGTTTCCTTCAAATGCAGATAAGGTCCTGTGCCAGCAGGAGTCAATGCCCATCGCAGCTCAAGGGTTTCGGCCAGGGTGATCTTGTCTTTGCCCCGCAGGGGATGATCGTTTCCTGCCACCACGTAGCTCAGGTCTGTCCAGCAGCAGTCCGCGATCGCTGCCACGCCATCGGTTTCCATGCCCGACGTGCCTAGTGCCAGGTCGATCTCGTGGGTCAGCAAGCCCTCTGCCAGACGATCCCAAACGCCTTCGATGATTTCCACGCGCAGGTTGGGCCATTTTTCCAGTACACCGGCCACAGCCAGTGGCAGTACCAGACTGGCAATGCTCCCCACCGCGCCGACCTTGATGACGCCCTTGCTCAAACCACGCAGGGCATCCAGTTCGTCGCGCGCCTGCTTGGCTTCCCGTTGCAAGGAAAGTGCGTGCGGCAGCAGCGCCTGTCCAAGCTGTGTCAGGTGCATGCCGGTGGTGTGACGTTCAAACAGGACGCCGCCAACGGATTCCTCGAGACGCTTGATGGCGCGACTCAAGGCCGGTTGGGTCAGGCCAAGCACGTGCGCCGCTCGCCCCAGGCTACCGGCACCGACGATGGCACAGAACATTTCCAGTTGCTGCAGATTGAAGCTCAATGATTTCTCCCGATGATGGTGCTGGCTGAGCATTTCGGCGCTTGCGTGAGATGAGTCAGCACATTACCAAAGGTTATGACTTTTATCCAATTTGGCAATTTTCAAAGAGATGATTGCGTCACATACTCCACCCGAATCACTTTCCACCCAAGTCACAAGATCTTCCATAGGACTTCACATGCAGGCGCCCCAATCACCTGGAATCACAGTTCGCGACGCCGTCCTCGATCTGATGCGTCGCCTGGACATGACCTCCGTCTTTGCCAATCCGGGCTCAACTGAACTGCCCATGTTCCGGGACTTCCCGGCCGATTTCCGATACGTGCTGGGCTTGCAGGAAGCAGTGGTGGTCGGCATGGCCGATGGGTATGCCCAAGCCAGCGGCAAGGCCGCCCTGGTCAATTTGCATTCGGCGGCGGGCGTCGGCAATGCCATGGGCAACATCTTCACCGCCTTCCGCAATCGCACTCCGCTCATCATCACTGCCGGCCAGCAGGCGCGCTCCATCCTGCCATTCGATCCGTTCCTGGCCGCCTCGCACGCCACCGAACTTCCCAAGCCCTACGTCAAGTGGAGTATCGAGCCCGCGCGCGCCGCCGACGTTCCGCGTGCACTTGCCCGGGCCTACCACATTGCCATGCAGGAACCGCGTGGTCCGGTGTTCGTTTCCATTCCCGTGGATGACTGGGATCAGCCTGGGGAGTTGCTCGAGGCCACCGAAGTCACCACGCGCAGCCGCCCGGAGCCTGAGGCCATCGCTGCCCTCGCCACCGCCCTGCACCGCAGTGAGCGTCCGGCCATCGTCGTCGGTTCGGAGCTGGACCGTGCCGGGGCTTGGGAGGAGGTGCTTCGTCTGGCCGAGACCTCCAACGCACGCGTGTTTGTTGCGCCCATGTCCTCGCGTTGCAGCTTCCCGGAAGACCACCACCTGTTCGCTGGATTCCTGCCGGCCATGCGCGAGAAGATCGTGCAATTGCTCAACGGCCATGACCTGATTTTCGTAGCCGGCGCTCCGGCCTTCACCTATCACGTCGAAGGCAGTGGGCCGCATCTGCCACCCGGTGCGCAGCTGTACCAATTGATTGATGATCCGGTGACGGCTTCCTGGACGCCGTCCGGGACCGCCATCGTCGGCAATATCCAGCTGGGATTGCAAGACCTGTTGGCGCAGCTGCTGAAGCATCCGCCGGCCGCTCGTCCGCTGCCACCTGCGCGTGCTGCGCGTCCCCGCGCCGAGCCGGAGACACCGATGTCAGCGGCCTTTGCAATGCAGACCCTCGCTGAGGTGCGCGCAGCAGAGGATATCGTCGTGGAGGAAGCGCCAGGATCTCGTCCGACCATGCAGGCCTATCTGCCCTTTACACGCCCGGGAACCTTCTACACCATGGCCAGCGGCGGTCTTGGCTATGGCATGCCGGCGGCGGTGGGGGTTGCCCTGGCCAGGCCGCAGCAACGCGTCATCGGGCTGATCGGGGATGGTTCTGCCATGTACTCGCCGCAAGCCATCTACAGCGCTGTGCAGCTGCGTCTTCCTCTCACCTTCGTGATCATCAACAACAGGCGCTACGCCGCCCTGCAGGACTTCGCGCCGGTTTTCGGCTTCGGTGCCGGCGACGTGGTCCAAGGGACTGATCTTCCCGGCCTCGACTTCGTTGCACTGGCGCAGTCGATGGGATGCAAAGGGGTGCGTGTGAGTGAGCCCGGCGAGCTGGCCGCTGCACTGCAGATGGCGATATCGTCGAAGGAACCCCGTCTGGTGGAAGTCGTGGTGCGCTGATTGTTTTCGTTAGGATTCTGCTTGGTTGCAAATCGATACTAATGCCCTGGCAGCGAGAAAGAAGCTAGAAACAACAGGAGGAGACTATGAAAGAAGTTGACATGCTGATCAACGGCCAGCGCCGTCCAGCCACTGGCGGTGCTTGCTTCGAGCGGCGCAACCCGCTCGATGAGAGCGTTGCCTCGCGAGCACCGGCGGCGACCGTCGCGGATGCACAATCGGCCGTTCGCGCTGCTGCTGAGGCTTTCCCGGCCTGGGCAGCGATGGGGCCCGGAGAACGCCGCGGCCTGCTCGCCCGTGCGGCTGATGCGCTGCAAGCCCGCGCAGACGCCTTTGCGGAGGCCATGGCCTCCGAGACCGGTGCGTCTCATCACTGGGCGGCTTTCAACGTGCATCTGGCCGCCGACGGCCTGCGCGAAGCCGCAGCGATGACGACCCAGATCGCGGGGCAGCTCATTCCCTCCGATGTCCCAGGCAACCTCGCCATGGGTGTTCGCCAGGCGGCCGGCGTCGTATTGGGTATCGCCCCCTGGAATGCCCCCGTCATCCTGGGCGTGCGTGCGGTCGCACTTCCGCTGGCCTGCGGCAATACCGTGATCTTCAAGGGATCTGAAATCTGCCCGGCCACGCATGGCCTCATCATTGACGCATTCCAGGATGCCGGATTGCCGCCTGGCGTGGTGAACTTCATCACCAACGCGCCGGAAGATGCCGGCAAAATTGTTGAAGCCATCATCGCTGATCCGGCAGTGCGACGTGTCAATTTTACGGGCTCCACGCGCGTGGGCCGCATCATCGCCGGCCAATGCGCCAAGTACCTCAAGCCATCCGTGCTGGAGCTGGGGGGCAAGGCACCTTTCATCGTGCTGCACGATGCGGACATCGAGGCTGCGGTGCAGGCAGCGGCCTTCGGTGCCTTCGCCAATTCCGGACAGATCTGCATGTCCACCGAGCGCATCATCGTCGACGAACGTGTGGCCGATGACTTTGTCGCCCGCCTGGTAGCCAAGGCGCGCAGCCTTCCGCTGGGTGATCCCCGCCAAGGGCCGGTCGTGCTGGGTTCGGTCGTCGACCGGGCAACCGTGCAGCGCTGCAACGCGCTGATCGATGATGCCCTTGCCAAGGGAGCACGGCTGGTGTGCGGCGGCAAGGCCGAGAGCACGCTCATGCCGGCCACGCTGCTGGACCATGTCACAGCGCAGATGGACATCTACCACGAGGAGTCCTTCGGTCCGGTCAAGCCCATCGTGCGGGTCAAGGATGACGATGCCGCCATTGCATGTGCCAACGACAATGAATATGGCCTCTCGGCCGCACTGTTCAGCCGTGATATCGCCCGCGCACTGAACCTGGTACGCCGTATCGAGTCCGGGATCTGCCACATCAACGGAGCGACCGTGCATGACGAGGCGCATATGCCCTTCGGCGGCGTGAAGTCCAGTGGCTTCGGTCATTTTGGCGGTAGCGCCGGGGTGGCCGAATTCACTGATCTGCGTTGGATCACGGTTCAAACCTCGCAGCGCCAGTATCCGTTCTGAGAGGGTTCGCTGCACGCGGGGCGGTACGCCGTCCGGCGTTGCCAATCATTATAAAAACAATCGCCAATGCGGGCCGAAAATGACCGGACCCGTGCGATACAACCAAGGAGACAGCCATGAAAATGACATCCTGGCACCAGCATCACAGGCACGATCCAATCCGCATCAATGCGTTCGCCGCGGTCACCATCGAAGACACTATCCGGGAGCGCACATGAGCACCTACGGGATCGATCAAGCAAAGGTCGTCGACATCGGGCGCGTGCTGGATGAAGGGACGTTTACCGGCTTCCAGAAGATGGTGGTCATCCTGGCAGCGCTGTCGATCGTCATGGACGGATTCGACGGGCAGCTGATTGGCTTCGCCATTCCCAGCCTGATCAAGGAGTGGGGTGTCACGCGCAATGCGTTTGCTCCGGCAGTGGCCGCTGGCCTGGTCGGCATGGGGTTGGGAAGCGCCTTTGCCGGCTTGTTCGCAGATCGCTTCGGTCGCCGCCTGGCCATCATTGGCAGTGTCTTCGTGTTCGGGATCGCTACCAGCCTGATCTCGCTTTCTCCGGATATCACCACGATTGCAATTCTGCGGTTTTTCGCCGGCCTCGGAATCGGCGGTGCCCTGCCTGTCTCCACCACGATTACGGCAGAATTCAGCCCGGCCCGGATACGTACCTTTGCCGTCACCGCGACCATCGTCTGCGTTCCCCTGGGAGGAATGTTGGCCGGGCTCTTCGCCAACCTGGTGCTGCCCCACTATGGCTGGCGTGGTCTCTTCTTGCTGGGTGGCATGCTGCCGTTGGCATTTTCTGTACTGCTATGGTTCAGCATTCCGGAGTCGCCACGATATCTGGCACGCCAGCCCGACCGTTGGGATGAGCTGCGGTCCCTGCTCACGCGTATGTCCCGCACGATCGCTGCGGGGATGCGCTTCACCGATGCGCGCGAACAGAATTCTCAGCCAAAAGCAGGATTCCGTGCGCTATTCACTGATGGAAGGGCACGCGACACCATTGCAATCTGGGTCGCCTTCTTCATGAACCTGCTGGCCGTCTATAGTGCATTCAGTTGGCTCCCCACGATGCTGGCAGGAGAAGGCCTTAGCCCATCGTTAGCCGCCAACGGTCTCACGGCCTACAACATCGGCGGAGTCTTTGGCGCACTGTTGTGCGCGGTAGTCATCGGTCGCTTCGGCTCACGTGTTCCCATGCTGCTCTGCTGCCTGGCCGCCGCAGGGACTGCATTTGCGTTGCGCAGCCTGGACGTGAGCAGCCAGACGACCTTGTTGGTCGCGGGGATAGGCTTGCACGGACTTTTCGTCAACGCCGTCCAATGCACCATGTACGCGCTTTGCGCTTATATCTATCCGACCCAGGTACGCGCGACTGGTACGGCGGGCGCGCTGGCATTCGGTCGCCTGGGGGCAATCCTCAGTGCATTTGCGGGTGCCATCGTGATCACCCAAGGTGGTGCTTCCGGCTATCTCGCCATGCTGGGAGGGGCGATGCTGTTCGTCTTCGTGACCCTGCTGATGGTGAGCAAGCATATTCCCCGCGCAGCGGCGACCGTCAAACATCAAGAGAAGGAGCAGCAAGCATGAACATTGCCATTGTTGGCGCTGGTGCCATGGGCGGACTATTTGGTGCGCGTCTTGCGTTGAACGGACAGAAGGTCAGTTTCATCGAAGTCGCGCCCGCTACGATAGCGGCGATCAGCGATAACGGCCTGGCCTTTTCCGATGACAGTGGCACCCATACGGTAAGAGTCCCGGTAGGCAGGGCTGACTCCTTTGCCGAGCCGTTTGACCTCATCGTGTTCTTTACCAAGAGCCTGCATACCCAAAGCGCAGTACGTAGCATCTCCCATCTTGTGGGCCAGGATACCTGGGCCTTATCCGTGCAGAATGGATTGGGTAATGCGGAAATCATTTCCGAGGTCGTTCCGAGCGAGCGCATCATTGTCGGGATGACCAATCTCCCTGCAGATCTCAAGTCTGCGGGGGTGGTGCATAGTCATGGGGAGGGTTATGTCAGGATCTGGACGATGTCGGGCAAGGAGCGGCCGGAAGTAAGCCGAGTGGCGGAAATCTTCAGTGCAGCCGGACTCAATTGCAGTGCTGATCCTCAGGTACGAGCTGCCATCTGGGAAAAGGTCGCTTTCAATGCGGCACTCAACTCGGTGTGCGCGGTTATCGGCTGTACAGTCGGTACGGCTGGATCGACCGAGCAAGGGCGAGCATTGGCGATGCGCATTGCCGCTGAAACGGTGTCGGTAGCTCAGGCGCTCCAGATTCCCGCCCGCATGGCGAAGGTGGAGGAGGCCCTCCTGGATGCCTTCAGGATGCACGTCAACCACAAGCCGTCGATGCTGCAGGATATCGAGGCAGGCCGACAGACGGAAATCGATTTCATCAATGGCGCCGTCGCCGAACAGGCGTGCGGCTGTGGGGTTTCCGTTCCTACCGTCACGGCGCTTTACGAGCTGGTCAAGATGAAGCAGGAGGCTGTGCTCAATCGGAAGTAAGCACATCAGGTGGGGAGCAGGAAGAGAAAAGGGGGGAAGCTCAATCTTCCACCCCCTTTCTTCATGTGCGCGAAGCTATTGCGGGATTGCTGGCAATGATCACTTCAAGCTTCGCGCTCTCTCGGTGTGCTCTCATCGTCTGTGCTCTTCAGAGACGGCAGGGCTTCCATAGCCTCTTGCACTGACGTGCCTGTCGCAGAAAAAAATTCGACAGGGCGGTGGCGCTTGGAATTGAGCAACAGCCGGGTCACGTCCGGACGCGCATAGTGACCTGCCGGATCGGCTGCACTCTTTGCGATGCTGATGACGCCAAGATCAAGCTCGGCAAAGAGCAATCCCTCTTCCGTCTACGGAATTTTCGGGGTCAAGGAGCTTCCGTCAGGCCCGTAAATGACGGAGTGTCCGCCTCCTGCATGGATCAGGTTTTTCTTGTCGGCGGTATCGCAGAGTTCGTCAACCGCTTCCTGGCTGATCACGCAACTGGGTGCCAGCACGAAGCAGGATCCCTCAACAGCATACACACGGCTTACCGCATTGTTGACCTCCCATCCGAGGGCGGGAGCAAACGGCTCATACAGCGAGAAGCAGGGCCAGGCTGCCAGAGTACATGTTTTGTTAGCGTCAAATGAAAGCACTACTTTCTTAGCCTGAAAACTTGGATTTTTGAGGACGCCCAACTCCCCAGAAACCCAGTGCACAGCTGACACTGCATCAATCATTTGCAGCTGATTTTCAGGCTTCACGCATGACCGGAATTACGTCATCGCTATAAGGCAGCAGTTGCCCTTTGTCTGGAAGCAAGTCATGGCCAAGCTTGTGGCCATGAGTACAAAGATGCACGGCAACGCTACGCCGACCGACCTTGCATACCCTCCTTCACAGTGCGCAAGGGTGCTCCTAACGGTCTCAGTCAGCTCATCAATGAATTGCCAAATTTCATCTGCGCGCGTCGGAGCGAATGCCTCCTGATCGACCCGCGTCGCGCTCCGCCAATGAAGAGCTTCCTATCCCGGCAGGAAGTTTCCTTACTAATTCCACGGAGTTAACTTAGGTAAAGACAGGAGAAACTCCCTTACTCCTGACTTAAACCAAAGAGACAAGCAACTAAAATCGTAATTCTTTGTAACACGGACAATTACGGAAATTTGACATGAGATTTGATGGGGAAGAGGTTTCTCGCTTGAACAGGGGCAAGCGGAAATCGCGCAAGGAGTTATCTCTGAAGCGGTTTGCGGGGTTGCTTGTCTTGCTGGTATTGCAGCTGGTGCTGGGAACAAATGCGGCATACGCGGCATTGTCCGCGTCATGTACAGCCGTCAATGCGCTCAGCGGAAGCGCCTACAGTGCCTCATACGCTGCAGGATCATTTAACAGCGATGAATCGGTCTCCGTTTCGTACAGCGATAACGGCAATGATCCTGCCAGCATTAATGCGCTAGCCACTGACTATGTGCTCCTCCAAGATGCGGCACAAACCAACGCATACGGCTATAACTATTACAGTAGCAGCCATGTCTCCGGGTCTCACTCCTATCAGGTCACGTCATCCCAACTCTCAGCCACTGGCCTGAATCTGGTCGTCAATGTCGGGACCTACATCACTGGCCTCACTGTGACTTGCTCAGCTTCTTCAGTGTCGGCGCCGACTGTTGCCGCGACGTCGACCACCGTCGCCGCCAATAGCAGCAACAACACAGTCACCCTGTCGATCACCGGTACGGCGACCTCCGTCGCGGTGGCTTCAGCACCAAGCCACGGTACGGCAACGGCATCCGGCACCAGCATCACCTATACCCCCGTGGCAGGTTATTCCGGCGCCGACAGCTTCACCTATACTGCCACCAACAGCGGCGGGACCTCAACTGCCGCGACGGCCAACATTACGGTCACCGCGACCGCGGTTGCACTGTCCCCCACCGCTGGCGCACTAGCCTCGGCAACAGTAAATGCCGCTTATAGCCAGACGTTCAGCGCCAGTGGTGGCACCAGTCCCTACACTTATGCCCTGTCGGGAACGTTGCCGACCGGGCTCACCCTTAACACAACGACCGGTCTCCTGTCTGGCACGCCAACCACATCGGGCAGCTATTCTTTCACCGTGACAGTGACGGATGCCGCCTCTGCCACAGCCTCAAATGCCTATACATTGACTGTCGCAGCTGCCGGATCCACAAGTGTGCCGGTCGCAGTGAATCAGACCGCAACCGTGATGGCCGGCCAGACCATTACTGTCAATCTGACCAACGGCGCTACCGGTAGCCCATATACGGGAGCTACCCTGCTAAACACGCCAAGTGCGTCGCAAGGTACGGCGACCATCACCAATACCTACTACCTGACGTTCGCGGCCGCAGCGCAGGCTAGCGGAACCCTGGCACTGCAGTATTCGCTGACCAACGCCACCGGCACATCCAATACGGCAACCGTGACGGTGCAGATCACCAAGCGCTCAGATCCCAGCAAGGATCAGCAGGTAACCGGGCTGGTGAACGCGCAGGCCCAGAGCGCGGTGCAGTTCGCCAGCGCTCAGCTCAGCAACTTCAACAACCGCCTGGAGCATCTACACAAGGAATCCGAACGCCGCAGCGGCCTGTTCAATATCACTGTCGCGGTCCCGCGTAACACTCGCAACCAAGACGGACTGGCAAGCTCTACAGCTTCCAAAGATGCGAGCGGTCTGGCCACCGGCGAAGATCCGGCCAAAGCCAAGGCAGGCGGCCAGCCCTGGGTGACTGACCCCAATTTGGCGCTGTGGACCGGCGGCTACGTGAACTTCGGCACGACGAACAAGGATAGCCTGCGCCTCGATCACACCACGGTCGGCATCAGCGCCGGTGCCGATTACCGATTTGGGCCGGACTTCGTTGCCGGCCTGGGACTTGGCTTCGGTCGTGATGTCAGCGATATTGCTTCGTCGGGCACCCAGAGCAAGGGCAATGCCGCCAGCGCGGCGCTCTACGCCAGTTATCATCCTGGACAGCTCTTTGTGGACACGCTGCTGGGCTATAGTTACCTGAACTTCGACAGCCATCGATACATTACCGACTCCGGTGGATCGGCCAACGGTAGTCGCAACGGCCAGCAATTCTTCGGAGCCCTCAGCAGCGGCTATGAATTCCAATGGCAAAACCTGATGCTGTCGCCCTACGGCCGCCTGCAGTTCTCGACCACCCTGCTGCGCCACTACACCGAGACCGGCGGCGGCGACTACAACCTCTCCTACGCAAACCAGCGAATCAACACGCTGGCACTTGTCGGCGGCTTGCGTAGCCAGTACGGCATCCCGACATCATGGGGTGCCCTCAGACTGACCGGCCGACTGGAATACAGTCAGTCCCTGAAGGGCGATAGCGTGGCCACGATGGGCTATGCCGACGTTGGCAATGACACCTATGCGGTAACGGTGCTGGGCCTGGATCAGAACACCCTATCGGCCTCCGCCGGCATCGAGTTTCTCCTGCGCCGTGGATGGACCCTGGGCCTGAGCTACCAGGGCAGCACCAGCATGGATAGCAGCACGCGCGAAAACACACTGATAGTGCGCGGAGTCTACAAGTACTGACACGGAACGAGGGGCCCAAGCCCCTCGTTTTTTTTAAACATCAATTCCATATTCGATATGCCAGATACACGGAAGACTCTTCAGAACTTCAACACGAAGCCACGGAAGGTCCGCGAGGACCAAGATCTGGTCAACATTGAAACCGTTAAGCCATCGATCAATACGAATGGTGCAAGCCTGGATTCAAATTACCCCGTGCCAGCCAATCCATATGAAGATGATGATGATTTGGATGAACAAGGGATAACACTTACCGAGCGAGAGCTTAAGGATGGACTCACCAAACGCGAAGCCAAGATTGAACAACGGGAACGAGAAGCCCGAGATCATCGGTCGCAGCTACTTGAAGCGGTAAAAGTTTCGGCACCGGAGATCAACAAAAGACTGCTCGATACATTCGAGAAACTCAGCCTGGAAGACCATAAGTTCGCAGAAAAGCATCTGACTCGAATATTCCAGAATGATGCGCAACTGCAAAACACAATAGACTTCTTCGACCTTAACCTTGCACAGCGTGAGGACCTGTTGGATCGAATTGGTTTTTACAAGGGCATCATCATCGACCACAGTATGTCCAATCCGGTAGAGACAGGTTTCAAAGAAGTGCTACGCCGGGAAGTTGACGTTGAAAGAGAGGGAAAGATCAAACCAACTTCCATAGCAGCTCTCTTATATCGCAAGCCTAACTTCACCGGCTATTTTGAGAATCACTTTGCATCAACCGAAGCGATGCACCAAGTTCAGAAAAATGGTGTTACCGATATCAAGTCCTCATTGACTGTCGCTGCAGGTAAAGCAGCCAGTGTTGGCGTTGGCGTTTCAGCTGCCTATTACGACGCTGAAGGATCCAATGGGGGTGGAATAAAAAAGAAAATCTACATCACGGCAAACTTCTTCCTTCCGAAAGTTGAGCTATCGTTCGACACAACTTCGCCCTGTGCAAGCCAAGAGTTTGAAGATGCCTGCTTGCTCGCACTTGCGGAAGAAAACGAAGAGAGCAAATTCAAGGCAATCGTGAAAGTGCTTGGGTGCTTTGGGCAATTCGTCGCGACACAGACACTTGTGGGCGGACGACTTTTTGCGACAGACGTGAAAACTTTCGATGGCAGCGAGTCCGAGTCGGAGGCAGTAAACCGATATGCCGGGCGTCTTAAGGTAGCCGGAGATACCGGCACGGCATCGTTCGAATCCGATACCAGCTTCGAGAAAAGCAAACAAGAAAATTCCAGAAACAAAGATACGGCTGAAAAACAGTCCTTCACCATACATGCCGTTGGAGGCGAAGGTGCAGTCATCGAACAAGCTGGCAAGTGGGCTGAATCTCTTTATGATTATCAGCGGTGGTCAGCTGTGCAGCGAGAACGGCTAATTCCAAGTATCAATGTTCTCACCCCAGGCACAAGAACAAGCATCGCCAATGTTCTGAAAGAGTTCGCTACCAAACACTCCGCCATGGACCTGGTGACCAAATACCGAGCTTACTTCCTCTTTTATGGAAAATATGATGACGAAATTGGGCGCCACACTAGACATGACATTGTGGTATTCAAGAATTCGAACGATAAGAAATGCCTTGCCGTGCATGGCGAATCGCCACAAGCAGGCAGTGTCACCGGGAAAGAATTTGAGTGGACACGACAAGCTCTATGGCGTGTAACTCCAAATGGGAACATTGTCAGTGTTATCCCGGTAGCGTACGGCTTTCCCGGCAACCGCAAGACCACTGAATTCGCGCTGACAGCATTGATTCAAACACCGAAGGAAGGCGAGACAGCCCCTACCACGGTCAAAGTCGGTCTGGCTGAATTAGCAGAAATTGACCGCAGCCAAGTTTGGGAACTGACAGGGACTGGCGAACTTCGAAACGCGGGACTCGGGCCAAAATATTCTCTGAGTTTGCCGCTCAATGGGACGCCTGTACTGAAACAGCGGAACGATACAAGCGACAGCACCATTATTTGGAACGTTCAAGAGGCAACGGCAGACGACATCACAAGATCGGAAATACAACAAGCGTATTTCGTTCTGAAAGCTCCCAATGGTTTGGTACTTTCAATTGAGGGATGCGAGGACACGGACAGTCGATTCACAACGGCCGACAGACGTCGAATTGCCTTGCAACGCGATATCGGAAGTCGACATCAGCTTTGGACCCAAAAATCAGATGGAACCCTTGTCTCAGCAATCACCATCGTACGTGATTCCACCGGGGACACAGCAGAGGTATGCCTTTCGACAGGCACCGGAGGCGTCGCCATCGCCCAAGCAAATATCGGGCAGGTAAGTGCATTCAAGCTTGACCCAGAAAATCGACTGAAATTCGAGGGTGCGGAGAATGTAACGTATCTGGTTGCAGTACTAAAAGAGAGGCAGTCAGCACAACGTGTTATCACGTCCAACGAAGTCGGCGATGCACTTACATTGCAACGCATCGCCTCCAACGCCTCGCCTATCGCGTATTCGGTTGGCGTGCCAAAAACAAATTTCAAGGAATTTGAACGAATAGCCACCGTTGACAAGCGAGAACTCCGCGTCGATGGCCACCTGACGGGCATCAAATTCATTGTTGAAGAGCGTGGCAAGGGACGCGCATCGTATAACGAATACTATCGCCTTCGAATGATGTTGTCGGTGGAGCGGAAAGATGGCACGAGCTCATCCGACGTCGAACTGTCAGACGAGCCAGATGAAAAAGACAATGACCGCGATCATCTGGACTGGAGCGAGGGAGGTTATGTATTTGTCGATAACCGCTACTTATTCTTGCCAGATGAACCCATCTACTCGATCCGTTTGATTACAAGCACGGACGGCGATCAACGACGTCGACTTGCGTTTGAATATCGGCTAACCAGCAATGGCGACTGGTATGGCTTATCAAGCTGCAGCGAAAAAATGGAATTGCTTAAGCAGGACCGTCTTGGCGCGTATCAGGAATTTGATGATCTGCAAAAGAACGGCAACAAGATTACGGCAATTGCGCTCGATTATGATCCTTACTCACAGCGAATTCGACCAAAGTTCTTGCGCCGCATGATCGGGTAATTACATCGCCACAGATATCCGATATAGCGCTTGTTCATCAAGAAGTGCATGTTTCAGGTCCAAATGAAACAACGTAACCCCAGGAAAAATTTCATGGTCGGTCCTACAGATAAGCTGAAAAATCTCAGGTTCAAATTCGCAACGAAAAACGGCAACAAAGGCGAAAGTTCGACTGTCCTTAAAAAGCCCATCTCAAAGGAGAGAAGAACCGTCAATAGTCCTTTGACACGCGCCCTGGCCAACAACCAGATCCAAGACATTATCTCTACAAGCATTGAAAATTTTGAGGGGGCGACGTTACCTGATTTCCCCTCGGAATTTGAGAACTTGAAGAGAGCCAGGGGCTTCGCTAAAGAGGTGAGAGCAAAATATATAGATTGCCTGCCATATTTCTATATTAAAGAGCCGACCACCCCGATCTACTGGTGCCCGTGGTGCATGCATTCGATCCCTATTGATGGAATGCATGTGGATCACGTGATTGCGAAGCGCATCTATGTCCGCTATCGAATCTTTCAAGATTTCAGCAAAGGGGAAAGATTCCGGGATCACGACGCAGATACTTACCTGGATCATTACCTGCACGAGACCATTAATCTCGTCTTGTCGTGTGCATCGTGCAATGTCAAGAAGCAAGACAATCTGGTGACAGCGGAGAGATTGCGGACCCTGAAATTCAACTCCGACAAATATCCAGACAAATGGGAAATACGAGACAAGATCGACCAGGCCGTAGCGATTCGCAAGGTATATGGCGAGGAAGAAAGCGATCACCGAAAGTACATGACGAGCGGTGATCTTGGATTTATCGGCGGCAGCAATCTAGAGAAAGCAGGTGTAACTGCGCTTGAGAATAGGATGAACTTATGGGGGGGAAATAGCGGCAGACCAGCTTTCCGTCCCAAGGATGTTCACCCGACTCTGCAAGTACAGCAACTTGCCAATCAACACATAGGATATGGAGCACGACTTTGTTTTTACTGTTTGGGCTTTTACCATCCATCCGCGTTCCAAATCGACCATATAAATGCCAAAAAAAGAGGCACAACCTACACGTTGAAAACTAACAATGTCTCTGGCAACTTATTTCCTGTTTGCGCTCGCTGCAATAATAAAAAAAGAGAAAAGACTTTTAGTTTTGATATGTTGAATGACTTTATCAACGAACGAAGAAACGCTGAGATTCCTGGAATTGAGCTAACGGACTGGGTCATCTTCGATGATGTGGCTACTGCAGTCGAGAGAGCGCAGGCACGAGTAATCGAAATTTTTATCAGCAAAGTGACTAAAAAATCCTACGCCGACTTTATTCAAAATGGAGCAGGCCATTCTCTCTACCAACTAGGACTTATCGACTAGAAAGACGAATCCCCTCCTCTAGCGCCCATTCATACTGATGAAATCAAGAATCGGCTTGGGAGGGGATTCAGCATTTTTTCAAATATGTGCTTCCTCAATGACGGCTAATGAAGGTGGCCACGCATCACTAGAACCCATTTCATCAATAGGCGTGAGATGCGTTCTAAAATCCCGTCCCACGCTCATCACTCCACCTGCGCACTATCCGCTGAAAGAACAGACTGTTCGGCAACTGCAGGATCGTCTTCTCTTCCTGCCCCTCCTCCAGCAAGGTGGTATAGACCAGGTTGATATCCAGCACCCGCCCCTTTACGCCAGGCTTGTCTCCGCCTTCCAGCACCTCGATCATGTCCCCCACGCGGAACGGCCCTGTAGTAAAGATCAGGATGGCGCAAAACAGATTGGACAACACACTCCACACCGCAAAGAACGCCACCGCACCCACGGCGGCGAATCCGGTAAACGCAGACCATAGCACCGTACCGGACACTCCCATCCGCTCCAGCGCCCACAGTACGGCACCGCCATAGATGAAAAATCCCAGCACCCGCTGCGTGAGCATGATGGCCGTAGCCGGCAAACCGTAATCGCGTTCGACCCTCGCGATGAGGCGCCTGGCAACCCGCATGATCGCCAGCGCCAGCAGAAAAATCAGCACCACCTCCGTCGCCGGCACCAGCACGTCGAACCAGTCAGCCACCCATTGCGGCAAATTATCGTGGATGGATTGCAAAACTCTGTTCATTCAATTCCTCTTGAAAATTATTTGCACAGGCCTTTCCTGCTCGCCAGCGACACCGCGCACGCAGAAAAAGTGCCGCAAAATCCGGACGTACGATAACACCACGGAAACAGCGTCACGCACTCGCGCAAGGGCAGGCAGAACGTCCGAATGACAGTGGCTTATAGCATCATCAGTCAAACTTATCGAGACATCAGCCCAGCTTATTACTGGAATATGGATAGTCTATTTGCATTGCCTTGACGCTTCTCTCTAGGATCCGATCCTGAAGTAGCTCACGGCGGACCGGCTGCTCTTCAAACCAACGCTGCGCACGGTCTGCCAGCAGGGTTTTCCACAAGGACCAAACATCCACGAAAGAGGCACGATGAATACGAAGGCAATCCGCTATCACCAATACGGCCCCCCGGAAGTCATGGTTCTGGAAACCATCGAGGCGCCCGCCCTGACCTCGGGCCAGGTCCGTGTCAGCCTGTGCGCGGCGGGAGTCGCTCCCCTGGATACCAAACTCAGGGCCGGTCTGCTTGAACGCCACGTACCACTCAGACTACCCAAGATCCCCGGCCGCGACGGTGCGGGCGTGATCGTCGAATCCAGCGCCGAGGGTCTCCATGTCGGCGACGCCGTCTGCGTGATCGCCGACATGTTCGGCCAGGGTACCTACGCCGACAGCATCGTCCTGCCGGCAGCGCGCGTGGTCGCGCAGCCCGCTTCGCTGACGAAGCGACAGGCAGCGGCGCTGTTGCAGCCCGGCGCAAGTGCCTGGATTCCCATGGTCAGAACAGCACAGGTATCCAGCGGCATGAAGATACTGGTACACGCCGGTTCCGGCGCAGTAGGCAGTCTGATGATCCAGCTGGCGGTGCACCTGGGCGCCGAGGTCTGGGCAACCTGCAGCAGTGCCAACCGGGATGCCGTGCTGGCATTGGGTGCGACCGGGGTCATCGCCCATGACAAGGAGGATTTCTCGACATTGCGCGGGTTCGATGTCGTCTTCGACTTGGTGGGCGCAGACACCCACGACCGTTCCTATCCCGTCCTCAAACCCGGGGGCCAGTTGGTCTGGCTGGTCGCTGCCCCGATCCGGGAACGCGGGGACGAATTCAAGGTACGTGTGATCCGCTCGATCATCGATGACGATCCGGAGTGCCTGCGACAGGTCGCGCTGCTGGCGCAACAACAGGTGCTGGTACCCGCGGTCGGTCAGTGCTTCCCCCTCGCAGAGGCTGCCTTCGCGCACGCGCTGCTGGAGTCCGGCAAGGCGCCGCGCGGAAGGATCGTGCTCGATATCGCGTAAGCCTGGCCGGCGGCATGCCACTGCCAGACACACCCCCGACATTCACTCCGCCGCGCTGCCGGCAGGTTCATCAAAGGGCAGCGGTGCTTGTCCATGGCGCACATGGAATACGTTCAGCGTCATAGCCACCAGAGAATAGTAGCCCAGCAGTCCCACAAGATTGACCAGCACCTCGATACCGAAGCGCTCTTGCGCCTCCCGATACAAGGGCTCGGAAATACGTCTGTTCTCGTACAGTTCTTCCACGAATTCCCAGATCATCTGTTCGTCGCGCGCCTCAAAGGCAGGGGGCCTGCCCAGACGAATCCGCTCGATATTGTCCGCGTCCAGTCCAGCCTCGATGGCGATGGGATAGTGAATCTGCCACTCCGCCTGAGCTTGCCATTTCGCGGCCGTGCACAGGATGGCCAGCTCCGACAGTCGCAACGGCAGCTGCGTGTGATAACGGCAGAATGCGCCCAGCTTCTGGGCAGGCTGCGCCAGTTCGGGACTGTGGATCCAGGACAGGAAGGGACCGGCCAGGTTGCCACGCGGGCCCTTCAGGATATCGTCCAGGACTTCCTTTTGTGCGGGGGTGGCGGTGGCGATGTCGACCACCGGCAGGCGTGGCTTGCTCTCGTGTTGCTGCATGGGATTCCTTGTCAGAGTCAGAGGCGGGAATGTGAAGACCGTGCGTGATATTGCCCGATCCAGACGCCCCAACGCAACCTTGTCCGAAGACAAAGATGAATGCGCTCCTCGCCGCAGGCTTCGGACACCGACAGGTGACAGCCATCATCACATCTGCGACGCACGCGTTCTGCTGTTGCAGACAGCCCGAACGAAAAGAGCCGCCTGCAAATGCAGGCGGCTCTCATGTACTCCATCACGCTTGCGTCAGGCTCAGCGCACCGCTTCCTTCAGGGCACCCGTACCTGCCGCGCGCGACTTGCGCGACAACACCAGCAGGATGGCCACGCTCACCACCGACATACCCACCATCGGCAGCAAGGCCATGGCATAACTGCCGGTGGCAGACTTGACCCAGCCGTAGACGTTGACCATCACGCCGCCACCGATCAGATTGGATACCGCATTGATACCCGCCAGCCCGGCTGCGGCCGAGCCTGTGGCCAACCAGCTGGACGCCATGGCCCAGAACGGTCCCTTGAACGAGTAGGCGCCAATGAGCACCATGGTCAGCAACAGCACCACCGGCACCAACGTATGGGCCAGCGTAGCCAGTGCCAGACCACTGCCGATCAGGATCAGCGGAACGGCGGTATGCCAGCGACGTTCGCCAGTACGGTCGGAATGACGACCCCACCACACCATCAGCACCGAAGCGATCAGGTAGGGAATCGAATTGACCAGCCCGGTCTGCATCACTGTCAGGCCGAAGGACCTGAGCAACTGCGGCTGCCATACGTTCAAGACCGAACCGGCCGCCGAGGCGCAGGAGCACACCAGCGCCATGCCCCATACATGCGGCTGGCTGAACAGCTTCCACAAGGGGATATGCTGCTTGGCGGCACGGCTGGCGGCCTCACGGTTCATGGTTGCGACCAGCCACTGGCGCTGTTGCTCATTGAGCCAGCGAGCCTGGTCGGGACGATCCGTCAGGAAGGACAGACACACCAGCCCCAGCAACACCGTCGGCAGGCCCTCCAGCACGAACAGCCAGTGCCAGCCCCGCAATCCGCCGATACCATCCATCTGCAGCAGCAGCGCCGAGACCGGCGAGGCCACGAAGCTGGCCGCCGGAATGGCCACCATGAACAGCGCCACGATACGGGCACGATAGGCCGAAGGCACCCAGTAAGTCAGGTACAGCACCACACCGGGGAAGAATCCGGCCTCCGCTGCCCCCAGGATGAAGCGCACGAAATACAACGACGTCGGCCCCTGCACCAGCGCCGTACTGGCAGAGATCAGGCCCCAGCTGATCATGATGCGGGCCAGCCACTTGCGTGCGCCGAACTTCTGCAGTGCCAGGTTGCTGGGCACTTCAAAGATGAAGTAGGCGATGAAGAAAAGGCTGCTGGCAAAGCCGAACATCTTGGGTGACAGACCGATATCCTGGTTCATCTGCAAGGCCGCCATACCGATGTTGCCACGGTCGATGAAGGCAAACAGGTAACACAGCATCAGGAAGGGCAACAGGCGCCAGGTCACCTTGCGTACGGTCTCGCTCTCGAGCCGCTTTTCGTCTTGGATTGTCTCCATGTCTCTCTCTCTCGGAAGTCGGGTGCCGCCTGTGTCGGCGGCTGGCCCAGGGTCATTATGGATCAGGCGGCAACCGCCTGAGCGTTCAGAACGGCCAGCACGTTACTGGCCGCACCGGTGCCCATGGCGATATAGGCATCTGCGGTCACGCCGCCGATGTGCGGGCTGAGGATGGCATTGCCGACGTTTTGCAGGGGATGCGGTGCAGTGAATGGTTCTTTTTCGAAACTATCCAGTCCGGCCGCGCGCAGCCTGCCCGAAGCCAGTGCGGCAATGAGCGCCTGTTCATCGATCAGCCCGCCACGGGCCGTATTGACGAGGATGCTGCCATCCTTCATGCAGGCCAGCGACTGCGCGTTGATCATGTGCTTGTTCTCGGGCGTGAGCGGGCAATGCAGCGAGACCACGTCAGACTGCGCAAGGAGCGTATCGAGATCGACCAGCTGTACGCCTTGCGGGGCCTGAGCGGCATACGGATCATGGGCCAGCACCGGCATTTCCAGCGCAGCTGCAACGGCTGCCACACGACGACCGATCGCGCCCAGGCCCACCAGTCCAAGGGTGCGCCCGCGCAGCTCCACACTCTTGTGGGTGGATTTGTCCCAGTGCCCTTCCCGCATGCGCTGGTCCAGCCCCACCACGTTCTTGGCGCAGGCCATGATGAGTGCCCAGGTGTGCTCGGCCACGGCCGGGGCATTGGCGCCCGCCGCTGCCTTGACGGCAATGCCGCGTTGCTGCGCCGCCTGGCTGTCGATGGAATCGATGCCCGTGCCATGCTTGGAAATGACGCGCAAGCCTGGAGCCGCATCCATCACGCGGGCGCTCACGCCGCCATAACGCACGATGATGGCCACCGGCTGGTGTTGTCGGGCCAGCGCGATCAGATCATCCTCGGTCGGCTTGGCACCGGCATAGACCAGTTGATAGTCCCGCAGCAGCTCGACCGCCTCCGCTGCCAGGTCGACACCGGTGACGATCACCACCTCCTTGTTTGCCGCGCTCACAGCGTTTCTCCTTCTGCCAATACGCCACCCTTGCGCAGTGCGCCCTCCAGCCATGTCGGACGCAACGGACCACCGCCACGGATCTCGGAGAGGCGCTTGGTTTCATCGGCCACCTTCTTGGCCGCAGCAGCCAGCAGAGATGCCGCTTTCTCGCGCTCGACCACTACCACGCCATCGGCATCGCCCACGATCAGGTCTCCCGGTTGCACCGCCGTGCCACCCACCGAGATCGGCCAGTTCACACGGCCTGCAATGTTCTTGGTCGGGCCATTCGGATTGGTGCCCACGGCATAGACCGGAAAGCCGATCTCGCGCAGGGCTTCAGTGTCACGCACCGAGCCATAGATGATGATGCCGGCCAGGCCGCTGGCCTTGCACTGCGAGACCATGATCTCGCCCATCAGCGCACAGGTCTCATCGCCCTTGCCATCGATGACCAGCACGTCGCCCGGCTTGGCGATGGCCATGGCGGCGTGGATCATGAGGTTGTCACCCGGACGGACTTCCACGGTCAGTGCCGGTCCGGCCACGCGCATGGTGGGCGACAGCGGCGCCACTCGGCTGCACAGGGTGCCGCGACGACCGGCCACATCGGCCAGGATGGAAGCGGCAAATTCCGATGCCTGGGCCACGACGGCGGCATCGACGCGGTCGAAATCGCGGATGAAATCAGGTTGGGAGCTCATGGTGATCCTTTGATGAAAACGAAGAGGAAGCCCACGCTCAAGCGTGGGAGTACATGGGCAGGCCGGCTACCGGCACGTCGGCGCGCAGGATGGATCCGGTCTGGGATTCGGTGATGAAGAGGCTCTTGCCATCCGGTCCGCCAAAGGCCAGGTTGGTGGTCGAAATACCGGCTGTGGAACGGATGCGCAGCAGCGGTTCGGCAAACTTCGACAGGCGCCAGATGGAGCCGAAGCCGGTATGGGCGATATAGAGACAACTCTGCGCATCCAGCGCCAGACCATCGGGCCCGGCCATACCGCCGTGCAGGTTGGCGAACACGCCGACCTTGCCGACCACACCGTTGTGATGCAGCGGGATGCGCCAGATCTGCTGCGCCCGCGTCACCGCCACCAGCAGGTGATTGAGGACCGGGTCATGGACGATGCCATTGGGACTGGGAATGGTGTTGATCAGACAGCTCAGCTGACCATCGGGCGCGAGACGGTAGACGCGACCGGTGGCGTCCTGCAATCCGGTCTGACCCTGGTCAGTGAAATAGATCTCGCCACCGGGTCCGAACACCAGATCATTGACACCCTTGAAGCCTTCCGAACCGACCGTCTCCAGCAGTGGCGTGACACTGCCGCTGTCGGGATCGAGCTGTACCAGTCCGCGCTTGTAGTCGGTGATGACGATACGACCGGTCTTGTCGATCTTCAGGCCATTGGGCCAGCCGTCGTATTCGGTGACCAGTTCCCACTGGCCATCCATGGAGATGCGGAAGATCCGGCCATAGGGAATGTCGGTGACGTACAGCCGGCCCTGGCGGTCGAAGGAAGGACCTTCGAGGAAGGAATCGATGGGCAGGCCGCCCCGGTTGGCATCACCCCAGGCGTTCTTGCGGGGCTTGCGAAAATGCTCGGGCAGGCGCGTGAAGACACCGGCCTCGATCACGGGAGGCGGGGCAAAGAAGCTCATGCTGTTTCCTTGGAAGCGGGAGGAACGCGGGACGGATCACCCAGTGCCAGGGTGATGACGGCACCCAGCAGCAAGGCACCGGCCACGAAGATCAACGGATACGTAAAGCCCTGCGTGGCCTGGCGGATGAAGCCGATCACGGACGGCCCGACGAAGCCGCCCAGGTTGCCGATGGAAACGATCAGCGCCAGGCCGCCAGCCGCCGCACGTCCGGTCAGGAAGCCCGAGGGGATGGCCCAGAAGGTCGCCTGGAAGGAGAGGATGGACGCCACCGCGATGGTAATGGCCAGCATCTTCAGCAGCGGCGTATGCAGGAAGGCCGAGATCGCCAGCGACACGGCCGCCAGCACGATGGCCCCGGCCACGAAGAACAGGCGTCGCTCGCTGCGATTGGCCAGACGCGCCCAGAGAATCATCGCCACCGCACCGACCAGGTAAGGAACGGCCGCGACCAGGCCAACCTGATGCGATGGCAGGCCGAACTCGCGGATGATCTGCGGCAGCCACAAGCCAATGCCGAGGGAACCGATGATGCCGCAGAAGTTGGCAGCGGCCAGCGCGAACACACGCCAGTTGGTAAAGGCATCCTTGAGCTTGTTGCCATGACGGGCGGCCAGGACGTTCTGTTCGGTGGACAGGGCATTGTCCAGCCACTGCTTTTCGTCAGGGGTGAGCCAGGCAGCCTTGGACGGGCGATCCGGCAACAGGAACAGGCACAGCACGCCCAGCAGCACAGCCGGCAAGGCTTCCAGCAAGAGCAGCACCTGCCAGCCCTGATAGCCCCACATGCCGTGCAATTCCATCAGAGCGCCCGACAGCGGCGAGCCGATGATGTTGGCGATCGGAATGCCGATCAGGAAAAAGGCCGTGGCCTTGCCGCGCCAGGCACCGGGGAACCACTGCGTGAAGTACAGGTAGATGCCCGGCGTGAATCCGGCCTCGGCCATGCCCAGCAGGAAGCGCGCCAGAGCAAAGCTCTTGGGACCGACCACGAAGGCGGTGGCCATCGAGATCAGGCCCCAGGAAATCATGATGCGCGAGATCCACATGCGGGCGCCGAAGCGATGCAGCGCCAGGTTGCTGGGGATCTCGAAGAGAAAATAGCCGATGAAGAACAGCCCCGCCCCCAGACCGAACTGCGACGGTGTCAGGCCCAGATCCTTGTTCATGGTCAGCGCGGCGAAACCGACGTTGATGCGATCGAGGTAGCTGACCACGTAGCACAACAGAATGAAGGGAATGAGACGGCGCAACACCTTCTTCATGATGGCCTCTTCGCTGACGACGGGTGTAGCCACAGCCGCTGCTGCGGGAGAAATGGAAACCTGCGACATGGGCGACTCCGTCAGAATTGGTAAAGGCGAGTGGGGTTGTCGACCAACACGGTATGCACCATCGCGTCCGAACCCAGCCAGGCCGTCATGACATCGAGCAGGCGTGCATCGTCGGGCTTGTGTTGCTCGGTCGGATGCGGCCAGTCGCTGCCCCACACCAGCTGGGACGGCGCCACTTGCAGCAGGGCGCGCGCCAATGGTGCGACGTCCTCGTAATCGGGGGCGCCACGCTTGCTGTGGAGATAGGCGCCGGAGAGCTTGACGCTGGCGCGCTGCTCGCGCATCAAGCCGGTGACGAAATCGAATACCGGATGGGTCGGGCCGGCCTGCAGGGGAATGCGGGCGAAGTGGTCGAACACCAGAGGCACCGGGAGCTTCGATAGCAGCGCACGGTTGTTCAGCAGGACCTCATTGGGCATGTTGACCTGAAGATGCCAGCCCAGCGGCGCCACACGGCGTGCCAGCGGCTCCATCATCGCAACGCTGGTGACCGACCCCAGCGCCAGGTTGAAGCGCAGTCCGCGCACTCCGGCGTGATGCAGGCGCTGCAGTTCGGCGTCGCTGACCTGGTCATTGACCACGGCCACGCCACGGGCGACATTGCCCAGTTGTGCCAGCGCATCGAGCATGCAGCTGTTGTCCACGCCATAAGCCGAAGGGGTCACCACGACGTTGCGCGTCGTACCCAGTCGCTGTTGCAGATGACGATACATGGCCACGGTGGCCGGCGCATGCAGCAGCTTGGCGCCGGGCGCCCATGCGAAGCGCGGGTCGTAGATGTGCATGTGACAGTCGCAGGCATCGGCCGGCAGACGGCTGGCGGCGTGTTCGCTGCCGGAGGAATGGGCATAGGTTTCGGATTGCGCCAGCGCCAGCGGCAGGTATGTCGCGGCCCCGAGGCCAAACGCGAGGTGCGCGCTGCGCCGCAGGAAATGGCGCCGAGAAGGCAAGTCTTGCATCGTACTGGTCTCCATGTTGTCGTCACCGCCGAGGGCGAGTGTTCTTGTTTGGAGGGCAGTCTACGTGCGGGAATATTTAATGTATATTTGCTTTTATTTTTGAATTCATAACTTTCAGGAATGAATCATGGACTTCCGTGATCTCAAGTATTTTGCCGTCATCGCCGAGGAAGGGCATGTGGGACGGGCTGCCGAACGGCTCTACAAGACACAGCCGGCGCTGACCAAATGTATTGATCGCCTGGAAGAACAACTGGGTGCACCGCTGTTCGAACGCGTGGGGCGCGGCATCCGCCTGACCGCGGTGGGTGAGGCCCTGCTCAACCGCGCGCGGCGCATCAGCCTGATGATGGACGAGACCGCCCGCGAGATCGGCGACTATGCCCACGGGCGCGAGGGCAACATCCGCCTGGGCTGTATCCCCACCCTGGCCGAGCACATCCTGCCGGGCATCTGCCAGCAGCTGCTGGCGGAGGCGGAGAAGGTCACGATCGATCTGAAGGTCTCCATGAACGACGCCCTGCTGGAGGGATTGAAGGCGGGAGAACTGGATGTGGTGCTGGGGCCGATGATCCAGGATGACGAAGTCTTCCATACCGAAGAGATCATGCGCGACGAGATGGTCGTCATGGCCAGTCCGAATCATCCGGTCTTCGACAGGAAGATCAAGCTGCGCCACCTGCTGGACTATCAATGGGTGCTGCCCGCGCAATCGGTCCTGAGCCGCCAGTGGCTGGACAACGTGTTCGACCGCCATCACCTCCCCCGCCCCACGGTCCAGATCACCCCGACCGTGCTGAACATGATCATGCCGCTCATCGAGCGCAGCAACCTGCTGGGCTTTGCCTCCAAGCTGAACCTGCTGGCCGGGCGCGGCCATCTGCGCGAAGTGGTGCTGAAGGAGACCACCATGCTGCGCCGGATGGGACTGACCTACCGGCGCGATACCTATCTCTCGCCGGCGGCACTGAGGCTCATCAAGATCATTCGCGGCACTTCGCTGGACTAACATTTCCAGCCCTTCCGAAAATTCAGGCTCTGGCACATTTCCTGCTTGCCCAGAAGTGTTGCAGCGGCGCCGCGCCGTCTCATCCGGCTCTCGCCGCACTGCAACAAATCCATTACCATGCGCCCCAGCGGCGGCTGTCGACGATTGAAGGCAGCTGCACACCGTTGGCTGTACCGGCTTACCCGCCGACCTGGCCAGCGACGTGACGCGTTCGTTATCCACGATTGATGATTGGTATTGCCATGACGACTTCCACTGCGGATTCCTCGCCCTCCTCGCCCATTGCCGCTGCGCCCGCCGCACGTGCCAGTACCGCGGCCCTACCTGCCGTGCGCCACAGCTGGATCGACAACCTGCAAGGCCAGCTCTTCGGTGTGGTGATGATCGCCTTCGGCATGTCCATGCTGCACAGCCTGGGCCTGATCATCGGTCAGATCGCCGGTGTGGCCTTCCTGGTGACCTATGCCACCGGCATCAGCTTCGGCATGGCCTTTACCCTCATCAACCTGCCCTTCTACCTGCTGGCCGCCCTGCGCATGGGCGCCGCCTTCACCTGGCGCACCCTGGCCGCCGTCACGGCAGTCTCGGTACTGACCAACGTAGCCGGCAACTACATCAGCTACAGCCACCTCGATCCCGCCGTCGGGGCAGTGCTGGCCGGACTGTGCGTGGGCATCGGCCTGATCGGGCTGTTCCGCCACCAGGCCAGCTGCGGCGGCATGAGCATCCTGGCCACCTACGTGCAGGAACGCACCGGCTTCAAGGCCGGCTGGCTTCTGATGGGCTTTGACCTGGCGCTGTTTGCGACGGCGGCCCTGTTCCTGCCGATGGATCGCGTGTTCTATTCGCTCATCGGCGCCATCACGATGAACCTGTTCGTGGCGTGGAATCATCGCTACGAATGGTATATCGCCCGCTAAGGAGCGGATGCCGGGCAAGTCGATTCCATTACAATCCGGGGATGCAGCGCCATTGCATGAAACTTGCTGGCGCTGAGGGTCTCCCTGATTCTTCGTCCTGCCGTCCATGAGCCAAGTCCTGAACTACCTGATCACCGCCCGCCGCTGCGAAGTGGAGGAACTGCAACGCCTGGCTCGCACCTGCCAGCTGGTACTCACCGTGGGCAAGCTGATTCATTGCCTGCAGCAGGAACGCGGGGTCTCCAACATCTATCTCGGCTCGCGCGGCGAGCGGGATGCGCAAGAGTGCCAGGAGCGCGTAGCGGCGAGCCAGGCGGCACGGTGTGAATTCGATACCTGGCTGGAATCCACCGAGCACGACAACGCTCTCTCCAATGGCGCGCGTCTCTACACCCGCATCGCCTTCGCCCTGCATGCACTGGACGGGCTGCCCAAGCTGCGCGCCGATGTGGTGGCCCTCACCTGTACCCCGAGCGCCAGCTACGAGCGTTTCAAGACGGTGGTGGGCGCCCTGCTGGCGCTGGTGTTTGAAGCGGCCGATGTGGCCGTGGACCCCGAGATATCGCGTCTGCTGGTGGCGCTGTTCAACCTGATGCAGGGCAAGGAATTTGCCGGACGCGAACGGGCCGCCGGTGCTGCCGCGTTTGCCATGGGCAAGATCACGCGCGAACAGGAACAGACCATCGAAACCCAGATCGAGATGCAGGAACAGGCCCTGCGTCGTTTCGAATCCTTCGCCGAAGGTTTCCGCAACGAGTGGAGCGCCATGCAGGCCACCCTGCCGCTGGCCGATCTGGAAAGGCTGCGTCGCAAGCTGCTCACCGCGCATGGCCGTCCGCTTGATCCCGAACTGGCCGATGCCTGGTACCAGTGCTGCTCCACCCGCATGGATGGCCTGCACCGGGTCGAGATCCATCTGGCCAACTACCTGCAGTCGCAATGCAGGGACAAGATCGCCGAATTGCAGAAGGAACTGGACCACCAGGGCCAGCTCTTCAGCCAGGATGATGCACTCGATCCATTGGCCCCGCTGGTCGCCTTCCCCTCCAGCCTGGAAGACCAGGCGCTGCCGGACCAATCGCTGCGTACCGGGGTGGGGCCGCACCTGACCCACTCCATCGTCGACATCCTGCGCACCCAGTCCGAGCGCCTGCAGAACCTGACCCAGGAACTGGCCACCGTGCGCGAGAGCCTGGAAGAACGCAAGCTCATCGAGCGGGCCAAGGGTGTGCTGATGATGAAGCAGGGCCTCAACGAAGAAGCCGCCTATCGCCTGCTGCGCAAACACGCCATGAACCAGAACCGGCGCATCGCCGAAGTGGCGCAGGCCATTCTCTCGCTGACCGAAATCCTGCCGGACGCCTGACCAGGCGTCCGCCCTCCCCGGTCACTCACGCCGCCAGCAGGCGGTTTTCGATCTGCCGCTGTCCGACCAGTGGCCTTCCATGTGCGCGCTGCAAGGCATCGGCCACGCCCAGCAGTGCCTGGTCGGTGAAGGCCGGGCCGAATACCGTGATGCCCCAGGGCAGGCCGTTCTTCATGAAGTTCATCGGGGTGGCGACGGCCGCGTAGTCCAGCATGTTCATGAAATTGGTGTACCAGCCCAGATCCGAATTGCGCTGCACCGGCTGCTCGTGCAATTCCTCCAGGGTCACCGGACGCGGATAGGCAGGCGTGACCACGCAATCGACAGTGCTGAGGATGCGGTCGCATTGCACCTTCAGTTGCTGCAGGCGATATTGTGCGCGGAAGGTATCGACGGCGCTGTACTGCGGTGCCTTGCGCAGCACGTCGCGAATCACCGGGAGGATCTCCTCAGGCCGTTCCTGCAACAGCGCTTCGATGGTGCTGTAGCGCTCGGCCACCCACGGGCCCTCGTAGAGCAGGCGCGCTGCCTCCAGAAAGGGGCTGAAATCGATGGACACGGGTACGCCGCCGATGGCCTCCAGTTGTCCCAGCGCTTCCACGAACAGGACCGGACTCTCGCTGCAGCCGAGGAATTCCAGCTGGCGCGGTACTCCCACGCGCAAGCCCTCGCGTGGCGCCTGGAAGGCCGCTGCATCATTGTGCGGCAGGTTGGCCCTGCTGTATTCGTCGCGCTCGTCGGGCTGTCCTGATTGCGTGCAAAGCGCCAGCAGCTGACTGGCTTCGGCTGCCGTGGCGGTGAAGAAGGTCACGCAATCCAGCGTACGGCAGGCGGGCACTACCCCGGCGGTGGAGAGCAGTCCCTTGGTCGCCTTCAGTCCGACCAGATTGTTCAGGGCGGCAGGGACGCGGCCACTGCCGGCCGTGTCAGTGCCCAATGCAAAGCTGCTCAAACCCAATGCCACCGCCAGCGATGAACCGGAGGACGAACCGCCGGAAGGATAATCCGGATGCACGCTGTTGCGGCAGGCGCCATAGGGCGAGCGGGTGCCGTTGAGACCGGTGGCGAACTGATCCAGATTGCATTTGCCCATCGGCACCGCACCGAGCGCGATCAGTTGCGCTACCAGGGTGGCACTCTCGCGCGGTACGTAGCTGAAGGCCGGACAGGCCGCCGTGGTGGCAATACCCGCCAGGTCGATGTTGTCCTTGATCGAGAAGGGCACACCATACAGCGGGAGGCTGTGCGGGGATTGCCGTTCCAGCGCCTGCAGGTAGGGCTCGGTCTCTTCCTCGCTCAACAGGTGGAGGTAGAGCCGGTATTGCGCATTGAGTGCGATGGCACGCTCACGCAGGCGGCCGATCACGGTGCGCGGGGACAGGCTGCCATCGCGATAGGCCGTCGTGAGCGCATCGATGCGCAAGTCGAAAGGATGGATCATGCGGCCTCCTGTTCAATCTCTTCCATGACCAGCACGCACTGTCCCGCACGTACCGGACTGCCCGGCTGCACCCGTACTTCGGCGACGATGCCGGCTTCGGGGGCGGCGATGTTGATTTCCATCTTCATCGATTCCAGAATCATCAGCAGTTCGCCTTGCGCCACCCGCTGGCCGGGACTGACCTTGACCTGCCACAGGTTGCCGGCAATGGGCGCATCCACGGCCAGTTGTCCCGCCTGCAGGGGTTGGTCTTCCTGCATGAGGGCACTGCCTTCCTCGCTCTCGTAGTCGGCCTGGCCGTTGGCGATCCAGCGCTGGCGCTCGGCATCGAAGGCTGCTTGCTGATGCTGGCGGAAGGCAGCGATACCCTCGGCTTCGCGTTGCAGAAAATCCTGGTAGTGCGCCAGATCCAGTCGCGTCTCCTCGATGCCGACCTCGAAGCGGCCCAGCGGGAAGTCGCGGCGGATGGTCTGCAATTCTTCGGCCGTGACCGGATAGAAACGGATCTGGTCGAAGAAGCGCAGCAGCCAGGGCTTGCCCCGGAAGGCCGCGACTTCGCGATAGCGGTTCCACATCTGCAGGGTGCGGCCCACGAACTGGTAACCGCCCGGTCCTTCCATGCCATAGATGCACATATAGGCACCGCCGATACCTACCGAGTTCTCGGCAGTCCAGGTGCGCGCCGGGTTGTACTTGGTCGTGACCAGGCGATGACGCGGGTCCAGCGGCGTAGCCACCGGCGCGCCCAGATAGACATCGCCCAGTCCCATGACCAGATAGCTGGCATCGAACACGGTCTGGCGCACCGCGCCGATATCCTTGAGGTCGTTGATGCGGCGGATGAATTCAAGATTGCTGGGGCACCACGGTGCATCCTTGCGCACGGTGGTCATGTATTTCTCGATGGCGAGCTGACAGGCCGGGTCGTCCCAGGACAAAGGCAGGTGCACGATACGCGAGGATACCGTCAGGTTCTGGCGGGCGCAGACGGCATCCCACAATCCGGCGATGGTCTCCAGCAAGGTCGGCAAGGGCAAGGCTTCCGGCTGGTAGTGCACCTGCAGCGAGCGAATACCGGGCGTGAGGTCGATCACGCCGGGAAGATGCTGTTCTTCCAAGGCCGCGATCAGGGCATGCACGCGGAAGCGCAGCACCAGGTCCAGTTGCGGGCTGCCCACTTCCAGCAGCAGATTGGCATCGCCCGACAGACGCGCCACCAGACGGTGTTCATCCTGTCCCAGGTCAAGCACGACGGGCGAGGCCAGCGGTGCCGGCGACCAGTCCACCGGCTGCGGCTGCAGGCTGGTGATACCGGCTTGTGCGGCCAGGGCGATGCGGCGTGCAGTGCTCACCTCCACCGGAACGAAGCGCAGCTTGTCACCGGCCTTGAGCTGGCCAATCTGCCAGAGATCGGCCTCGATCACCGTGACCGGGCAGACGAAGCCGCCCAGGCTGGGGCCATCCGGTCCGAGGATGACCGGCATGTCGCCCGTGAAATCGACGGCACCGACGGCATAGGGATTGTCATGAATGTTGGAGGGATGCAGGCCGGCTTCGCCACCGCTGTCGCGCACCCATTCCGGCTTGGGACCGATCAGGCGCACGCCGGTGCGGCTGGAATTGAAATGGACTTCCCAGTCGGTGGCGAAGAAGGTCGCCATGTAGGTCGGCGTGAAATATTCCGGCGCGCCATGCGGACCATAGATCACGCGGACCTGACGTACCGCATCGAGGGCGGGATACAGGTTGGCCGGCAAGACCTGGCCGACCGCGGGCATGTCACCCTCGGACAATGGCAGCAGATGCAGGATGTCGCCACTGGCCAGCGCACGACCCGCATGACCACCAAACTGGCCCAGCGTGAAGGTGCTGCGGCTGCCCAGATAGGCCGGCACCTGCACGCCACCGCGCACGGCCAGATAGCTGCGCGCACCGGCGCCGCTGATGGTGCCAAGCTTCAGGGTGCTGCCGGCGGCGATGTGCAACACGGTGGCCATGGGCTGGGCTACGCCATCGAGCAAGACCGGGATCACGGCACCGGTGACCACCACCCTGGCGGCGGTATTGAAACGCAGTACCGGCCCCATCATGGTCACTTCCAGTCCCGCCGCATCCTCGGCATTGCCCAGCAGGCGATTGCCCAGCCGCAGGGCGCGCTCATCCATGGGCCCTGAGGGCGGCACGCCGACGGCCCAATAACCGATGCGGCCAGGATGATCCTGCACCGTGGTCTGGGTACCGGGTGACAGGACCTCCACCGTATCGGCGTGATAGACCAGTTGTTCCAGACAACGCGTCCATGGCTGGCCGTCGGCAAAGGGGGCATCAGCCAGGATCTGGCGCAGGTAATGCTGATTGGTTTCCACGCCATACAGCAGGGTCTCGCGCAGCGCCGCATCCAGCGCCACACGGGCAGCTTCACGGGTGGGCTGCCAGCCGATCAGCTTGGCGATCATGGGATCGAAATACGGCGGGATCTCACAACCGGCCTCGACCCAGGTATCGATGCGCAAGGTCTGCCCATCGGCAGGCGGGAAATCGACGGCGGTCAGCAAGCCCGGGCAGGGCTGGAACTGGCGCCCCGGATCTTCCGCATACAGACGCGCCTGGATCGCATGGCCACGCGGCTGCAAACGGGACGCCAGTTGCGACAGCGGTGGCAGGTCGCCGGCTGCCAGTTCGATCATCCAGCGCACCAGATCCACGCCCCAGACCTGTTCGGTCACGCCGTGTTCCACCTGCAGGCGCGTGTTGACTTCGAGGAAGTAGAACTGCCCGGCCAGACTGTCATAGACGAACTCCACCGTACCGGCACTGCGATAGTTCACCGCGCGCGCCAGCTGGATGGCTGCCGCGCACAGGGCCTCGGCCATGCCCTCGGGAAGATGGGGCGCGGGCGTTTCTTCCAGCACTTTCTGGTTGCGTCGTTGCACCGAGCAGTCCCGTACGCCCAGGGCGATCACCTCGCCCTGCCCGTCACCGAAGACCTGCACTTCCAGATGGCGGGCACGTTCGATGTATTTCTCGATGAAGACGCCGGCGTCGCTGAAATTGTTCTGGCCCAGTCGACGCACCGAATCAAAGGCGTCCGTCAATTCCGCATCGCTGCGGCAGACGCGCATGCCGATGCCGCCACCGCCCGCCGTGCTTTTGAGCATCACCGGATAACCCACGCGCGACGCAGCCGAGAGCGCATCGTCGAGGCTCTCCAGCAGGTCGGTGCCTTCCAGCATCGGCACGCCCTGCTCACGCGCCAGTGCGCGCGCGGTGTGCTTGAGTCCGAAGATGCGCAGCTGCGCCGGGGTGGGGCCGACGAAGGCGATGCCGGCGGCTTCGCAGGCTTCGGCAAAGGCGGCATTCTCGGAGAGAAAACCATAACCGGGATGGATGGCCTGCGCGCCACTGTCGCGGGCGGCGGCCAATATCTTGTCCACAGCCAGATAGGTCTGGGCCGCCGCACCTTCTCCCAAAGAGATGGCGCGGTCGGCCTGCAGGACGTGCAGGCTGCCGAGGTCGGCTTCGGAATAGACACACACGCCGGTCACGTCCAGCGTGCGCAGGGTGCGCAGGATGCGGCAGGCAATGGCGCCACGATTGGCGATGAGCAGATGGTCAAACATGGAATGGGCCTGGAAATCCGGGTCGTCCCGTGATTCGAAAAACCGGCTCGCGGTCGTCCGCGAGGGGTGCAGGGCTGCGTACGTTCAAGGTCTCGGGATCAGTCCCACACCAGTACTTCGGCGGCGGTCGGGTTCCAGCCGTTGCAGGGATTGTTCAGCTGTGGACAGTTGGAAATAAGCACGATCAGGTCCTGCTCGGCGCGCAGCTCCACGTACTTGCCGGCAGCGGAAATACCATCCTCGAAGGTGAGACCGCCTTCCGGGGTGACCGGCACGTTCATGAAGAAATTGATGTTGGCACCGATGTCGCGCTTGTTGAGCCGTCCATCATGCAGGCAGGCGCACAGAAAATTGTCGCGGCAGCTGTGCATGTAGCGTTTCTCCAGTGCATAGCGCACGGTATTGCTCTCCTGCGCGCACGCGCCACCCAGCGTGTCATGACGACCGCAGGTGTCGGCCACGATGGTGGCCAGGGCGCGCCCCAGGTTGGAATACAGCACGCTGCCCGCACCCAGGTAGGCCCGGTTCTGGCGACGCAGCGTGCGCTGCGGATCGTAACGTTCACGCGGATTGGCGGCGCTGTAGAACAGCGTATCGATGGCCTGGTTGCCTTCCAGGTCCAGCAGGCGCACGGTCTGTCCGGCACTGAGGTTGAAGAGATACGGTTCGCCCGCCGGAATCACATGACGGAACACGGCTTGTTCGGGGGTGCGCTGGCTTTCGATGATGTGCATGAGATTCTCCCTCTTCAGAGATGGAAGCGTTCGGTGTTGTGGAAGGCGCGCTCATTCTCGGGGCGCGAATGGCGGCAGGCGTGCGTGGTGTCATCGCTGTGCGTATGCAGCCATTCCAGCCGGACCGGCAGCGGCGCGTACTGTGGATGCGGGTCCATGGGATGCTGCAGGGCGGTCAGGATGATGAGCGTGTCCATCGGTGCGGCCAGCTCGATGTAGTCACCGGCCCTGGAATTGCCGGGCACGAAGTGGAACACCCCTTCGGCATCCACGTTCACGCGCGAGAACAGGTTCACCACCATCAGCAGGTCCTGCAGGTCGAGGTTCCACTTGCCCATTTCCACCAGCAGGTTGTCCACACCGTTGCGATGGAAACCGTTGCGCAATTCCTGATAGCGGCCCTGGCCGTATTTCTCGCGCACTTCCTCGGCATTGAGGACGCCGCCGAAGCTGTCATGCCAGCCACAGGTGTCTTCGGTGATGGCGGCCAGTACGCGGCCCATGTCGGAGTACAGGCAATGGCCGGCCTGCAGGCGCGCGGTGTGCTGGCCCTTCAGGGTATCGGGCAGGTTCAGCCGCTCGCTGGGTTGCCGGGCATTCAACATCATCATGCTGACGTTGGCGCCGCCTTCGATGTCGGTGATGCGCAGCGACTGGCCGCGCTTGAGGATGAAGGAGGTATGGCCGCCGCCGGGCAGCAGTTCTTCATAGAGTCTGGCCTGCAGGACCAGGGGATCCTTGCTCATGTCAGCTTTCCTTTGCAGTGAGGAGGGAGGCCAGCTTGCCGGCCTGTTCGCGGGCACGCGCCTCGTTGAGGGCAATGTCGTAAGTGATGTGGGCGCCATAGGCCTGCGGGTATTGCGGATCGACGCGCACCTTGTCGAAGACCAGCAAGCGGGTGCCCAGGGTGAACCCTTCGGAGAGATCGTGGGTCACCATGAAGACGGTCAGGCCGCTGTCCTTCCACAGATCCAGCAGCAGGATGTGCATCTCCTTGCGGATGCCCGGATCGAGCGCACCGAAAGGTTCATCCAGCAACAGCACGCGCGGGCGCACGATGAGCGCCTGGGCGATGGCCAGCCGCTGCTGCATACCGCCCGAGAGACTGCCGGGATACAGATTCAGCGCATGTCCCAGCCCCACGCGGTGCAGCAGCTGCGCCGCCTCCTCGCGTGCGCGCCGTTTGGCGCCACCGAACAGCCGTCCCAGGAGCGGGGATTGCGGCAGCTCGAGACCGATGGTCACGTTGTCCAGCACGTTCAGGTGCGGGAACACGGAATAACGTTGGAACACCACGCCACGCGTGGCATCGGGCTCGGCCGGGAAAGGCTGGCCCTGCAGCAGGAGCTGCCCCTTGCTCGGTCGTTCCTGCCCCAGCAGCAGGCGCAGGAAGGTCGACTTGCCACAGCCGGAAGCGCCGACCAGGGTGCAGAACTGGCCTTCGTCCACGCGCAGGTTCAGGCGCTCCAGCACCACGTGCTGGCCGTATTGCTGCCACACGTTGCCAATCTCGATATAGCTCATGCGCGGCCTCCTTCAGCCCAGGGAAAGAAGCGACGATGGATGGCGCGCAGCAGCCAGTCCATCATCCACGCCAACAGCGTGATCCAGACTACGTAGGGCAGGATGATGTCCATGGCCAGGTAACGGCGCACGAGGAAGATGCGATAGCCGAGACCGGCCGTGGCCGAAATCGCTTCTGCGGAAATGAGGAACAGCCACGCTGCCCCCAGCGACAAGCGCAGCGACACCAGCAGGCGCGCCAGCATCTGCGGCAGGGCTACCCGCAGCACCAGCGTCCAGCTGTTGGCGCCCAGCGTCTGCGCCTTGATCAGCAGTTCGGCCGGGAGGGCGCGCCCCGTGTGTTCCAGATCGCGCGCCAGCAGAGGGGTGACACCGATGACGATGAGCATCACCTTGGACAATTCATCCAGCCCCATGACGATGAAGAGAATCGGCAGGATCGCCAGCGGCGGCACCATCGACATCACCGTCAGCAGCGGTGAGAAGCCGGCACGCAGAACAGGGAAGAGGCCATTGGCAATGCCCAGCACCAGCCCGACCGCGGCGGCGATGCCCAGGCCCAGCAGCACCCGCTGCAGGCTGGCCAGGGTATCGCTCCAGAACAGGTAGTCGCCGGTGCGCGGATCTTCCATGAAGGCCATGTGACGAACCGCATCGACCATCTGCGTGAGACTGGGCAGGAGCTTGTCGTTGGGATTGTCGGCCAGACGGGTAGCCGAGCCGAAGGCATACAACAGCACCAGGATGAGGAAGGGCAGAAGCGTGAGCAGCCACTGCCCGGAGCGACCGGGGTGGCGGTTCAGGAAACGCATGGCGCGCCTCCCTGCGACTGGGACGCAAGCAGTACGGCAGCTGCGGGGTGGGACCTGGGAAGACGGACAGCGATCACGAGAAACTCCGGTCGGGGTTGAACAAAAGCAGGAGCAGCGCGGCACCTGTGGTGCAACTCTCTCCCGGGCTTTTGTCCCGCCGTGTAACCTCGACCGAGGTCGCCGGCTCTCGGACCAGTCATCTGCCTGCGGCAGACCGGAACCCTAGCCAGCTATTGGAACATCTTCTACAGCCGTTGGATGATCAGCTCATCGATGCGGGCTGCTCTGCATGTACGTTGATTTCAGCAAATTCCATACCATTAGCGCGCCCGTCGCAGCCAGCGCACGGCATGCGTGAGCGCTTCGATGAGGACGAGCGAGCTGCGCATGCGACCACACAGCGGCAGTGCCTGTGCGGCGTCATCAGAAAAGGCGATGGAAAAAACGGGGGTGTCACTTGATCGGGTCATGGGCATGGTCTACTCCTGCGAACATGGCCTGGCCGTCCAGGATGGTTATCGAGGCCAACGTCTGCGCTATGCGCCTGGTCTGCTTCGATCCAAGTCGTCTTGGCTCGCCCACTGCGAGAACGACAATCTTGCATGCAAGATCCAGACCAGCCCCTTCCGCACAGAGACAGCTGTCGCAAAGCCGCTCCTGCAAAGGATTGCAGCCCATCGCGGGTTTCTTCGCAAACAGTCAGAGCGCAAGCATGGTGCACATCGGCACCGATTTGGCGCGTGGAGAATGCGCCAGCATCGATCATGTCTGGCGCGTCGCAGCTGGCTTTTCAGCGGCCGCTATTAATAGCGAAAAACAGCCTCATGCAGCCTCGACGCAATCTCACGGGATTGGCATGAACCTTGCTGAAAAGCGAGCGGGAGCCGGCGAGTCCGGTCTTGAGTCAGCACAATTTGCAATGGACAGCTAGGGTTCCGGTTCGCTGGTGCGGATGTCTGGTCCGAGAGCAGTCGACCTCGCAAGGGGTTACACGGCGGGAGAAAAGCCCGGGAGATGACGCGATCGCAAGAGCGCGCCGCTCCCGGGCTTTTTTCCAATAAACCCTTCGAGGACCCTACGCCGTGTACAACATTTCCCGAATCCTTGGTGGCGCTGCCATCGCCCTGGCCGCCTTCGCAGGCGCGCTCTCATCCGCCCACGCCGCACCCCGCACCGATTTCAAGGTCTGCACCTCCATCTACGCTGGCTGGATGCCCTGGGGCGAAGCCCAGGCACAAGGCATCCTGGCCAAGTGGGGCAAGAAGTACGGCATCACCATCAGCGCCGTGCAGTTGAACGACTACGTGGAGTCGATCAACCAGTACACCGCCGGCAAGTTCGACGGCTGCACCATGACCAACATGGATGCGCTCACCATTCCCGCAGCCGGTGGCGTGGACTCCACGGCCCTGATCGTGGGCGACTATTCCAACGGCAACGATGGCATCGTGTTGAAGGGAAAGAACAAGAAGCTGGCCGACATCAAGGGCCAGTCGGTGCAACTGGTGGAATTCTCGGTCTCGCACTACCTGCTGGCGCGCGCGCTGGAATCGGTGGGCCTGCGCGAACGTGACGTCAAGGTGGTCAACACCAGCGATGCCGACATCACCGCCGCCTTCGCCACCCCGGCCGTGACCAGCACGGTGACCTGGAACCCGATGCTGTCCTCGCTGGCGGCATCGCCCGATGTTTCGCTGGTCTACACCTCCAGGCAGCTGCCCGGCGAAATCATGGACCTGATGGTGGTCAACACCAAGACCCTGCAGGAGAACCCGGCCTTCGGCAAGGCGCTCACCGGTGCCTGGTACGAGATGATGTCCATCATGACCGCCAAGGACGAGCGCGCCACCCGTGCGCTGACCGCCATGGGCAAGGCTTCCGGCACCGACCTGGCAGGCTTCCGGTCGCAACTGGCGGCCACGGCCATGTTCTACCAGCCCAAGGCGGCGCTGGAGTTCGCGACCAAGAAGGAACTGCCGGCCATCATGGGGCGCATCGCCAAGTTCAGCTTTGATCACGGCATCCTTGGCCCCAACGTCAAGAGTGCCGATGGCATCGGCATCGCCTTCGACGGCAACGTGATCATCGGCGACAAGAAGAACGTCAAGCTGCGTTTCGATCCGACCTACATGAAGATGGCGGCTGACGGAAAACTCTAAGTTTTTCGCGCGCATGCACCTGTAGTTCCAACAGTACCGGCATCACCAACGACTTGCGCGGGTCCGGCAACGGACCCGCCAGGGCCTGCTCGTCCCTTGCTTCCACAACGATACAGTTCAACCCAACGGAGAGAACCTTGACTACCACCACCGCTTCCCTGTCGCGCCTGCACGCCCGCTATGCGCTGGGCACCTGCACCGCTGCCCTTGCCTCCCTGCTGGTCTGCGCACCGGCGCTGGCCGACGATGCCGCTGCGGCTGCCACCACCGAACCGGCCGGTCCCTGGACCATCACCAAGCATATCGACCTGGCCTCGCGCTACGTGCTGCGCGGTGCTACCACCACCTATGGCAACGGCCAGGCGCTGGGCAATGCCGGTGCGGATGCGCCCGAATCGGACCAGGCAGCGCTGCAATGGGGCATCGATTTCGTGCACAGCAGCGGCTGGAGCTTCGGTTACTGGGCTTCCACCATCAACTATTCGTACAAGCAACTGGGCAAGTCCTACAGTGATCGCAGCATCACCGAGTTCCAGAAACCGCGCTCGGTGGAAAACGATCTCTACTTCGCCTACGCCGGCAACATCAGCGGCGACCTCGGCTACACCCTGGGCATGACCGGCTACTACTACGCCAACGGCAGCCACGCCAATGCACTGGAAACCAAGGCCGGCCTGACCTGGGGCGCGCTGTCCTTGAATGCGCAGACGCTGCTCAACGATGTCATCTGGGGCAACAAGGGCGACACCTACTGGACCCTGGTCTACACCAGGCCCCTGCCCTACGACATCACCTTCACCAGTACGCTGGGCGCCTACACCTACAAGCGTGAAGGCAAGTACCTCGGCACCCGCGACACCGCCACCGGCACCGCCTGCGGCGCCGGTCAGGCCTTCGTCGTCAATGGCTGCTACGCCGGCAACGGCCCCAGCAGCGGCGGCCTGCGTCACCTGACGCTGGGCCTGTCGGCCCCCTTCCCCAATTCGCCCATCACCTGGTCGCTGCAGGCCATCCTCGGTGGCTACAACCGCTTTGACATCAAGCAGGGCAACCAGCTGGTCGGCATGTTGAGCTGGGGCTTCTGAAGTCGCGCTGACGCATCACAGGCCCTAGCCCTGCAGCGTATGCGTCAGACATTTCCCACACCAAAACCGCAGGATGGCTGATCCCCCTGCGGCATCATCGCGCGCATCATGGCTGGGCCGTGAGCAAGGCAAGGCATTGCTCACGCTCCGGATTTCCCTCAAGGAAACGCGCCATGAAAAAAATAAGCATCTCTCCCGATCGCCGCCGTTTCCTGCGTGGCGCTCTCACCGCCGCACCTGCTGCCGCACTGGCCGTGACGACCGGCAGCCTGGCCGTCAGCGCCCAGGGGCAAGCGGCCGACTCTCCGTACAAACCGGTCTTCTTCAACCAGGAGGAATTCGCGCTGCTCAGCGCGCTGGCCGATACCCTCATTCCCGCCGACGAGAGTGGTCCCGGTGCCTTGGAAGCCGGGGTCCCGGCCTTCATCGATGCGCAGATGAACACCCCCTACGGCCAGGGCCAGCTGTGGTACATGCAGGGACCCTTCACCCCGGACGCACCACCCGAATTCGGCTACCAGCTGCCCTATCCGCCGCGCGAACTGTACAAGAAAGGCCTGGCCGAATTCGATGCGGCCATCCGTGAGCAATACAGGCACGGCTATGTGGAGCTCAATGCCCAGCAACGCGAAAAAATGATGGGCGAGCTGGAGAAGGGCCGGCAGGGCAGCCTGAAGATGGCCACCATCCCGCCCGCCGCGCTGTTCAACCTGTTGCTGCAAAACGTCCACGAAGGCTATTTCTGCGATCCGGCCGACGGCGGCAACAAGGGCATGGGCGCGTGGAAGATGATCGGCTTCCCCGGTGCCCGCGCCGACTACTACGACTGGGTCGACCAGTACGGTCGCACCTATCCCCTGCCCCCGATCTCGCGCGGCTGATGGCCGCCCCTCTTCGCATCGTCTGACCCCGAAAGCCCAAGCACATGGCCAACAAGAACATGAAAGCAGTCGACGTCGTCATCGTCGGCTTCGGCTGGACCGGCGCCATCATGGCCAAGGAAATGACCGAGGCCGGACAAAGCGTGGTGGCGCTGGAACGTGGCGTCTATCGCGACACCTATCCCGACGGCGCCTATCCCAAGACCATCGATGAACTGGAATACCAGCAGCGTTTCAAGTTATTCCAGAATCTGAACAAATCCTCGTTCACCTTCCGCCGCAAGAGCGGCGACAGCGCCATCCCCTATCGCCAGATCGCCATGTTCAAGCCCGGCGAAGGCGTGGGCGGGGCCGGGCTGCACTGGTCGGGCTGCCACTGGCGCGTGCTGCCGGAGGAGCTGCGCATGCGCAGCCATTACGAGGAACGTTACGGCAAGGGTTTCATCCCCAAGGACATGACCCTGCAGGACTGGGGCGTGACCTACGAAGAACTGGAACCGTATTTCGATTTCGCCGAGAAAATGATGGGCACGTCCGGCACTGCCTACCGGGTGCAGGGCAAGGTGGTCGACGACAGCGGCAATCCCTTCGAGGCCAACCGCTCGGACAACTTTCCGTTGCCGGCGCAGAAGGAGCAATACCAGGCGGCGCTGTTTCGCAAGGCCGCGCAGCAGGCGGGCTTTCATCCCTTCACGCTGCCTTCGGCCAATGCCTCGGCCCCTTACGTGAACCAGTACGGTTGCCAGATGGGCCCCTGTACCTTCTGCGGCTATTGCTCCGGCTATGCCTGCTACAACTATTCCAAGGCCTCGCCCAACGTCAACATCATGCCGGCCCTGCGCAAGAGCGCGCTGTTCGAATTGCGCAGCAGCTGCAACGTGCTGCGCATCGAACTGGACAGCACGCGCAAGAAAGCCACTGGTGTCACCTACGTGGATGTCAATGGCGATACCGTCTTCCAGCCCGCCAACATCGTCATCGCCAGTACCTTTGCCTACAACAATGCGCGGCTGTTCCTGCTCTCGGGCATCGGCAAGCCCTACGACCCGGTCAGCAACACCGGAGCGGTCGGACGCAATATCGCCTTCCAGATGATGTCCTCCATCAATGCCTTCTTCGATCCGGGCAAGAACATCAACGGCTTCATCGGTGCCGGTGGCAATGGCGTGGCCGTGGATGACTTCAATGGCGATCATATGGACCACGGCCCGCTGGGCTTCGTCGGTGGTTCGCCGATCTGGTGCAATCCGGCCGGGGCCAAGCCGATCTCGGGCATCCCCCTGCCCAGTGGCACGCCCAAGTGGGGACGCGACTGGAAGCGTGCAGTCAAGGCCAGCTATCTCAACACCATGTCCTTCGACGTGCATGGTGCCAACATGGTCTATCGCGACGTGTATGTGGATCTCGATCCCAATTACAAGGATGCCTTCGGCCAGCCGCTGCTGCGCTTTACCTTCGACTGGAAGGACAACGACATCCGCATGAGCCGCTATGTCACCGACCAGGCCGTCAAGATCGCGCATGAGCTGAAGGCGCGCGAGATCAAGGTGACCGTCAAGGACTTCGGTGCAGCGCCGGACTTGCGTACCTACCAGACCACGCACTGGGCCGGTGGCGTGGCCATGGGCACGGACCCGTCCACCAGCGTGGTGAACCGCTATCTGCAGAGCTGGGATGTGCACAACGTCTTCGCGGTCGGATCGGGCGTGTTTGCCCAGGGTATCGGCTACAACCCGACTGGTGCGGCCGTAGCGCTGGCTTACTGGTCGGCGCGCGCCATCCGTGAGCAGTACCTGAAGGATCCGCGCCCGCTGGTCAGCGCGTGAAGACGGGAGCGATGATGAGACGAATGATCCTGATCGCCACCCTGGCCCTGGGTGCCGCCGCGCTGGCGGCCACTGCCGCCTGCAACCTGGCGCATGCCGATGATTCGCTGACGGTACCGGCCCCGCCCAAACCACCCGTGGGCGCGCGCCTGCTCAACCGGGAAATCCCGGCGCAACGTCCCATGAGCATCCCGCCAGCCGATGCGGCACTGGCGGCACGTATCGCCAAGCAAGGCGGCGCCGGTGCCGATGACCGGCAACTGCTGCGCGGTGCCTACCTGGCGCGGGCCGGCGATTGCGTGGCCTGCCACACCAGCAGGGGCGGTACGCCCTTCGCCGGGGGACTGGCACTGGCCTCGCCGATCGGTGCGATCTACTCCACCAACATCACGCCCGACAGGGAACACGGCATCGGTGACTGGAGCTATGAGGACTTCGCGCGCCTCATGCGTACCGGCGTCACCAAGGCCGGCTATACGGTCTATCCGGCCATGCCCTATCCCTCCTACTCGCGCCTGACCGACGAGGACATGCAGGCGCTGTATGCGTATTTCACCAAGGCCGTGCCGCCCTCGGCACAGGCCAATCGCGCCAATGACATCCCCTGGCCCTTGTCGATGCGCTGGCCGCTGGCGATCTGGCGCAAGCTGTTCGCGCCTACCCCGGCGCCCTATGCGGCACCGGCAGGTACCGATGCGCAGCTGGCGCGCGGGGCCTATCTGGTCGAAGGACTGGGTCACTGCGGCAGCTGCCACACGCCGCGCTCGACCACCCTGCAGGAGAAATCGCTGCGGGATGACAGCAGCCGTCTGTATCTCTCCGGCGGCCAGGTAGTCGATGGCTGGAGCGTACCGTCCTTGCGCAACGAACATGGTGGCGGCATTGCCGGCTGGAGTCAGGCCGATCTGGTCGAATTCCTGCGCACCGGTCGCAACCAATACACGGCCTCCTTCGGCGCCATGAACGATGTCATCGAGCATTCCATGCAGTACATGACCGAAGCTGATCTCAACGCCATGTCGCGCTACCTGTTGAGCCTGGCACCGCGCAATGGGGCCGAGCCTTACCGCTATGACGAAGTGACGGCCACCGCTGCCTACGAAGGACGTCCGCAAACGCCGGGGGCGGCCCTCTATCTGGACCGCTGCGCCGCCTGCCATCGCAGCAATGGCACCGGCTACGGCAAGGCCTTCCCGGCCCTGGCGGGCAACCCGGCGCTGCAAACCCAGGATGCGACCTCGGCCATCCGCATCATCCTGCAAGGGGGACGCCAGCCTTCCACCGACTCGGCCACGGCCGGGCTGGTGATGGCACCGTATGCGCAATTGCTCAACGACCGGCAGGTCGCCGAAGTGACTTCCTACATCCAGACTGCCTGGGGCAATCGTGGTGCAACGGTCAGCGCGGCTGATGTGGCCAAGATTCGCAAGACGGCCAGGCCGGTGGAGGAGCGGGTGCCCTGATCGGGAGCGATCAGCATTCATTCAATGCAGGCTGCGCGCGGCACGATCGATCAGATCGGCCACCTGCTGCGGATGTGACACCAGCGACAGATGACTGGATACGATGGTCTCGGTGCGCGCCTTCATGGCCGCGGCGAACTGTTGCTGCACGGCGGTTGGCAAGGCGTGATCGCCTTGCGTGACCAGATACCAGCTGGGCTTGTCGTGCCAGGCTGCATGGCCAATGGCCACGCCAAAGGCCGCAGCGGCGATGGGCTGCTGCACGGCCACCAGCGCAAGCACCTCATCGGCAGGCAGGTCATTGGCCATCACCTGCGCAAACACCTCCGGATCATCCAGCCAGATCAGGCCCTGTGCGTCCGCTTGCAGGCCCTGCATGGGCAGCTGCAAGCGCTGCAAGGCTTGCGCCACGCTCTCGCCGGAATCCGGCGCCAGCGCAGACAGATAGACCAGTCCCTTCACCTTGTCCTGGTTGCCTGCCACAGAAATCACCGCCCCACCCCACGAATGGCCGACCAGCAGCACCGGATGCGGCTGGCGTGCGATCACGCGGGTGGTAGCCTCAACATCGGCGGCCAGGCTGCTCAGGGGATTCTGTACCGCGGTGACGCGATAGCCCTTCTGCTGCAACAGGGCGATTACCCTGGACCAGCTGGAGCCATCGGCGAAGGCGCCGTGGACCAGCACGATATCGATGGGAGGTGGAGTCTCTGTGCGCATGGTCTGTGCCAGTGAAAGAAACGGGATCAAGCAGAGCAGGGCCATCAAGCCCGCCAGCAGCAAACGCCAGCCGGGCCGATGCCCATCATGGTTGTACATCATCAGCGGTGCCTCCTCATCCGACAAACTTGGCCTGCGGCGCCCAGTGCGGCGGGAGACCAGCTGCGGCCAGGGCGGGCGCGCAACCGTAGGCCTGATAGCTGGCCACGGCGTGGGTAACGAAGCAATCCTGCGCCATCATCGCGTGCAGTTCCTCTTCATCGGCACAGGCCGCCAGCACCAGGCCACCGCCACCAGCAGCCAGCGGGCCGGCAAAGATCACGCGGCCTTGCTTGAGGTTGGCGGCCAGCCAGGCCTTGTGGGTATCGAGGTGCTGGTTCACTTCCTCGATCGGACGGAGATAGGTCAATACGACGAAAAAGATCATGATGGACTCCCGGTCAGTTGGATTGCAGAGCCGCCACCATGGACGGTATCTCGTCGAGTGCCGCGCGCATGGACTGGCTGCGCAGCTCGGCGCCCTTGGTCAGCCGTTCGGCGCGCACGAAGCGCACACGCTGGATGCCGAGGAAACCGAAGAAGGCCTTCAGGTAAGACTCTTGATGATCCATCACCGTCGCCGGCCCGCTGGAATACATTCCACCACGCGTGGAGGTCACGATTACCGCCTTGTCGCCGGACAGTCCCAGCGGCCCCTGCTCGGTATAGCGGAAGGTGCGGCCAGGCTGGGCCAACCGATCCAGCCAGGCCTTGAGCTGGCTGGGAATGGAAAAGTTGTACATCGGCACGCCCAGAACGATGACGTCGCTGGCGAGGAATTCGCTGACCAGGGTCTCGGAGAGAACATGCTCGACCAGCACGGCCGCGTCCGTGACGGTGCCACCGGGCTGGCGGAAGCCCGCCGCAATGGCGCCGTCTAGGTGGGCAATGGGGCTGCTCGCGAGGTCGCGCACGCTGACCTGGGCTTCGGGATGCAGGGTACACAGATGCTCAACCACGGCGGCGCTGAGCACGCGCGAGGCGGAAGCATCGGCCAGGATGCTGGAATCGAGGTGGAGAATCTTCATGGCGAGGTCCTTTCAGGGAGCGGTTAGGGAAGGCACGCAATGGAAGATACCGGCCGGGGCGCCCTGCCACTAGTCGTCGCCTGCGCATCAGATTGTTCCATTCATAGGACAATCCGGACTTTATAATCGGGCTTTTCCTCACTGACAGACTGCGCATGGAAGACCTCAACGATCTGGCCTTGTTTGCGGCCGTGGTGGTACACGGCAGCTTCTCGGCCGCAGCCCGTGCGCTGGATATCCCCAAGTCGCGCATCAGCCGCCGCGTAGCCGAACTGGAGCAGCGGCTGGGCGTTCGGTTGCTGCAACGTTCCACCCGCGTGGTACGGGTCACCGACGTGGGGGCGGCCTTCTTCACCCATTGCGAAGCCATGACTCACGCTGCGCGCGCGGCCGTGGAAGTGAGCGAGCAGGCGGGTGCCAGACCGGCAGGCCGGCTGCGCGTGAGTTCACCGATGGGCGTGGCGCACATCTTCCTGGCGCCACTGCTGGCGCGCTTCCTGTGCGCCCATCCGGATGTGCGGCTGGAACTGGAACTGAGCAATCGCCGCGTCGACGTCATCGGCGAAGGCTTCGATGTGGCCATGCGGGTCAGGAGTACGCTGGAGGATTCCAACCTGGTGGTGCGCACCTTCGGCACCAGCCAGCAGGTATTGGCCGCCAGCCCGGCGTTCATCCGCCGGCACGGTCCCTTGGACAGCGTGGAAGCACTGCAGGGGCAGCGCGGGCTCGGTCCGGGCGGCATGCCTGGCCAGGCGCAGCGCTGGCGCCTGCACGGCCCGCAAGGTGAGGTCGCCGAGATCGATTACGTCTCGGCGATGGTGACGGATGACATGCAGCTGGTCATGCAGACCGCTATCGGCGGTGCCGGTCTGGCGCTGCTGCCCTTCAACGTCTGCCACGGCGCCATCGAACGCGGCGAGCTGGTAGTGTTGCTGCCGCAGTATCGCGGCACGCCGCATCAGCTGCATGCAGTGTTTCCGTCGCGGCGCGGGCTGGTACCGGCAGTGCGCGCCTTCATCGAATTCCTGGCCGTGGAACTGTCGCAGACCATGCAAGCGGAAAACCAGGCCCTGTTGAAACTGTTGGCGCGCAAACCGGTGCGCTTGGGCAAGACCAACAGGGCCAGGCGAGAATGATGCGCCGATGCCGGGGGCCTGCGCGCTCCTGACCGGTTCCCCCCGACGGCCAGGCAGCCTCAGGCCGACTGGCAACGCCTCAGTTCATCGCGCAAATCGGCAGCAAAGGTTTCAGCCAGTGCCAGCCGCTTCCCGGGATAAGGAAAGATGATGGCGCAGCGCGTATCGAGTTCCTCCACCACCGGCCGGATCACCACACCGGCACTGATGAACGGCTCGGCCGTGATGCGCGAGACCAGCGTGATCCCCGCCCCTTCGGCCACCAGCGCACAGGCCACCAGCGAATTGGGCGTTTCCATGGCCACCTGCACCGATACCCGCAGCTTGGAGAGCGCATCATCGATCTGGTAGCGCATGTAGCTGTGCTGCGACAACAGAATCATGCGCTCCCCATCCAGCTCCTTGAGCGACACCCTCTTGCGGCGCGCCAGCCGGTGCCCGGCTGGCAGCACCAGCGCGCGCTCCAGCGGCTCCAGCGGTTCGATCGAAATCGAAGGCTGCGACAAGGGCAGCTCGACAATTCCAATATCGAACTGCTTGGTCGCGACCATCTCGGCAATCTGGCGCGACGGCAAGGTCTGCACGAACACCGACACCTGCGGACGCGCCGCTGCGAAGCGCGCCACCGTGCGCGGCACCAGGCTTTGCGAGAGCGCCGGCAATGTCGCAATGCGCAATGCGCCGGCACGCTGGTGACCGATATCGTGGGCCACCTGGGCGATGCGATCCAGGTTGCCGTAGATCGGTTCAAGCTCGGCATACAAGGCTTGCGCCTCGGGGGTGGCGACCAGCTTGCGGCCGCGCCGCTCGAACAGGTCGTAACCGATACGGATCTCCAGATGGGCAATGGCACGGCTGACCGCCGGCTGGGTCACGCTCATCATCTGCGCGGCACCGACCACGGTGCCCGTGCGCATGACCGAATAGAAGGCTTCGATCTGGCGCAAATTCACGCTATTTCTCATATAACCAACTCGCTATCATCACTCGGAAAATATGCCTCAATGAGGTGCAGTATCGCATCTTTCCAGTGCCTTTTACCTCGTAAAAACCCCTATTTGCACTGCAACAATACACATAACAAATAGGCATAAGCAACCTCAGAAAATTTAATATTTGCGGTGCGTCCTAGTGCCTACACTAGGGCCTGTTCACATTAAATCTGCGAGTGCGAGAGGTCGCCAAGCGTTGTCTGCCTAGGCGCAGCGACGCGCCGTGGTGGTGCCACGGCAAGGAGCTGCAACAAC
>NZ_JABFMQ010000010.1:0-146389 GCF_013359625.1 Herbaspirillum sp. C9C3 | reverse complement strand
CACCACGGCGCGTCGCTGCGCCTAGGCAGACAACGCTTGGCGACCTCTCGCACTCACAGATTGAATGTGAACAGGCCCTAGGCAGCATCGAACTGTTCTGCAAGGCTGCCGAACTGGGCAGCTTCACGGCGGCCGCCGAGGCACTGGGGCTGACACCGGCGTCGGTGAGCCGCTCCATCAGTCGGCTGGAAGCGCGACTGGGCGTGCGTCTGTTTGCCCGGACCACGCGCCAGATCCGGCTCACGCGCGAGGGCGAGCTGTATCACGAACAATGCCGCCAGGCCCTGGAACAGATCGCCCAGGCCGAACGCATCCTCACCGGCCAGCAGAAAGTGCCCAGCGGCCCCTTGCGCATCAGTGTGGGCAGCCCTTACGCGCACTATCGGCTGCTGCCCTTGTTGCCGCGTTTCCAGGCGGCGTATCCGCAGATCGAAGTGGAATTGAGCATTGCCAACCGCGTCATCGATTTCGTCGAAGAGGGATATGACCTCGCGATCCGGCTGGGTGTGCCACAGGATTCACGGCTGATCGCCCATACCCTGGAAGAGGCCACGCTGGGGGTCTTTGCAGCGCCCGATTATCTCGCGCGGCGCGGTCGGCCCGACAGCGTGGAAGCGCTCAAGCAGCATGACTGCATCCAGTTCATCCTGCCCGGTACCGGGCGCGCCATGCCGTGGATCTTCAAGGATGCCCAGGGGCGCGACATGGATTTTCATTTCCGGAGCCGCCAGCGCATCCATGACGACGTGCTGGGCTGCGTCAACTGGGCCATGGCGGGCGGTGGATTGTTCCAGATCTACCACTTCATCGCGCAGGCAGCGGTCCAGCGCGGCGAACTGGTGGAAGTACTGCAGTCGGCCGGGCATCGCACCCGGCGCTTTTCCATCCTGTATCCGCACAACCGGCACCTGTCGGCGCGGGTACGGGCGTTTGTCGATTTTCTGATGCAGGCAGTGCGGCCGTAAAGACTTCGGCCCCACCGCCACGCCGAACACGACATGAGGATGGGGCCGATCAGTCAAGCCGGTGCTGCGGGCGCAAGGCCCGCCGCTGCTTAATGGTGCATCTTCGCTTCCGTACGATCCAGCACCGCTTCCGGTGCCTGCGCGTCTTCCACGGTCTCGTTGTTGAGGACCTTGGTCAGGCGTGCGCTATCCAGTTCGCCGCTCCACTTGGCCACCACCAGGGTGGCCACGCCGTTGCCGATGGTGTTGGTCAGTGCACGGGCTTCGGACATGAAGCGGTCAATGCCCAGGATCAGCGCCAGGCCGGCCACCGGCACGTGGCCCACCGCCGACAGCGTCGCTGCCAGCACGATGAAGCCCGAACCCGTGATGCCCGCGGCCCCCTTGGACGTCAGCAACAGCACGCCCAGAAGCGTGAGCTCCTGCACGAAGGTCATGGGCGTGTTGGTCGCCTGGGCGATGAACACGGCCGCCATGGTCAGGTAGATCGCGGTGCCGTCCAGGTTGAAGGAGTAACCCGTCGGGATCACCAGACCCACCACGGTCTTCTTGGCCCCGGCGTTTTCCATCTTGGCCAGCATGCGCGGCAGCACCGATTCCGAGGACGAGGTGCCCAGCACGATCAGCAGTTCTTCCTTGATGTACTTGACGAACTTCCAGATCGAGAAGCCGTGCAGGCGCGTGATGATACCCAAGACCACGAAGATGAACAGCAGACAGGTCAGATAGAAGGTACCCATCAGCTTGGCCAGCGAGAACAGCGAACCCACACCGTACTTGCCGATGGTGAAGGACATCGCACCGAAGGCGCCGATCGGAGCCACCTTCATGATCGCGCCCACCACCGAGAACAGCACGTGCGAGATCTTCTCGATGAAGTCGAACACCAGCGTGCCGCGGCCACCGAATTTGTGCAGAGCGAAGCCGAACAGCACCGCCACCAGCAACACCTGCAGCACGTCACCCTTGGCAAAGGCGTCGAACATGCTGCTGGGGATGATGCTGAGCACGAAGTCCGTGACCGAACCCAGCTTGCCGGGCGCAGTGTAGGCCGCGATGCTCTTGGTATCGAGCGACGCCGGATCGACATTCATGCCCACACCCGGTTGCAGGAAGTTCACCAGCAACAGGCCGATGAGCAGTGCCACGGTACTGACGACTTCGAAATACAGCAGGGCCAGGCCACCGGTCTTGCCGACCTTCTTCATGTCTTCCATGCCGGCGATACCGATGACGACCGTACAGAAGATGACCGGCGCGATGATCATCTTGATCAACTTGACGAAACCATCGCCCAGCGGCTTCATGGCTTCACCCGTGGACGGATAGAAATGGCCCAGCGCGATACCGATCACGATGGCGCACAGGACCTGGAAATACAGGGACTTGTAAAGGGGCGGTTTTGGCGCCGACATAGTGCTTTCTCCTTGAAACATGGATGACCAGCGGGCCTGCAGAGACCTGCCGCCTGCCGTGGTCGGATCGTCGTCCGTTCTGGCGGGTGCTTGTTGTTGGTCCGGGAGAACTCCCCCCTCCCCGGTGCGGCCGCAAGTATCGCGCAGTCATTTCCGGGCGGGTATTGTGGGAAACCACATAGCTTCACTAAAGAGGCATGCAAAATGCTTTATTCTTCATTCTGCAAAGCAACAATCTTCGCTATATTCTGTGCCGGACTGAACGGAACTCTCTTTTTCCGGGCCAGTCGGCACTCATAAGGAAAACATCGTGCAAGCAAAACTGACGGTCACCGCGCGCCTGGCCATCCTGGTGGCGGTACTGTGCGGCAGCGTGGTCCTGCTGGCCTGGCGTGACATGCAGGGCATGGCCGCAAGCAATGACAAGCTGCGCTACGTTTATGAAGATCGCACCATGGCGCTGATCCATATCGCCCGGGTACGCGACGCGCTCTACCTGAACCGCGACGTCATGGGTCGCGCCCTGATGCTGGCCAACCTGCCCGCTCCGACTGGTGAAGACAGCAACAGCAGCAGCGAGCGCATCAAGCCCTTGCTGGACCGCATTCCCGCCCTGGATGCCACCTTCGAGCAAGGCTGGCAGGCCTACCGGGCGACCCGACTGGAGCCGCAGGAACAGACCGAGGCGGCGCGCTTCGAGCAGAACTGGCGGCGTTACGTCGCCGACCGCGCCCAGGTGCTGGATCTGCTGCGCAGCAACGAACCGCTGCAGGCCAATCGGCGGTGGACGCAACTGACCGGCCAACTGGCCGGCCTGGCGAGCCAGCTGGCCACGCTGGGCCAGTTGCAGGAAAGCTTTACGCGCAGCTCCTATGAAGCGGCACACCAGGATTACCGGCAACTGCGCAGTCACAACCTGCAGATTGCGGGTCTGGCGCTGACCATCGGCATCGCCATTGCCCTCTGGATCATCTTCAGCCTGCGTCGCCAACTGGGCGGCGAGCCGGATTACGCCGCCGATATCGTGCGCCAGATCGCCGAGGGCAATCTCGGCGTCGCCGTGACCCTGCGCCGCCGCGACCGCAGCAGCCTGCTCCACGCCATGCACGGCATGCGCGAACGGCTCACCGAGATCATGCGCAGTGTCACTGAGCTGACCCACGCCCTGGATCACTCCACCCGCCAGCTCAACGCCACCGCACAAGACCTGGCCAACGCCTCCAGCGAGCAGGCCGCCGCCGTGGAAGAAGTGCACAGTGCCATCAGCAACATCAGCCAGGCCATCGGCCAGACCGGCGAACACGCGCGCCGCACCGACCAGATTGCCCTGAAAGCGGCTGCCGATGCCGACCAGAGCGGCGCGGCAGTGCAGAGCACGGTGGCTGCCATGCGTGGCATTGCGCGCCAGGTCGGGGTCATCGACGACATTGCCTATCAGACCAATCTGCTGGCCCTCAACGCAGCCATCGAGGCGGCACGGGCCGGTGAACACGGGCGCGGTTTTTCAGTGGTGGCAGCGGAAATCCGCAAGCTGGCCGAGCGCAGCCAGTACAGCGCACAGGAGATCAGCGCGATTGCCCAGCAAAGCGTGGAATTGGCCGAGGCGACCAGCCAGCGTCTGGCCGCTGGGACCTTGCAGGGAATCCGCGACGCCTCGCAGCAGATCAACCAGATCACGCTGTCGGCGCGCATGCAGGAGGAAGGTGTGCAGGAGATCGGCTCGGCCGTGATCCAACTCAATGACACCACCCAGCGCAACGCCGCTGCCTCCGAGGAACTGGCCTGCACCGCCGAAGCGGTGGCCGAACGGGCGCGCGAACTGAACGCCCAGCTGTGTTACTTCAGACTGGCCCAACAGCGGCAGAGCGCGCCGCCACTCCCCCGGTCAGCCTGAAGAAGCGATCAACTCAGGTACCCGTGCCTGGCAGTCGGGCGCGCATGGTGATGTGGGCAATGCCGGCTTCCATGAATGGTTCTCCCTCGCGGACAAAGCCGTAGCGCCCGTAGAAGCCCTCGGCATGCAGCTGGGCATTGAGGATCACTTCCGCATCGCCGCGCGCACGGGCAGCCGCCATCAGCGCCTGCAGCACCGCGCCGCCCACGCCCTGTCCACGTCCGGCCTTGCGCACGGCCATGCGACCGATGTGGCCATCGGGCAGCAGACGACCGGTGGCCAGGGGCTGGCCGGCGGCGTCATAGGCGACGGCATGCACGCAGTGCGGGTCCATGTCATCGAGCTCGATCTCGGCCGGCACCTTCTGTTCATCGACGAAGACCTCGAAACGGATAGGCTGGGCCTGCGCACGCAGCTGCTCCCAACTGCCGGTGATGATTTCCATGGTGGATTTCCTGCGAAAAAGAAAAGGGATACGCTCGTGCACTCACTCGTGATCCAGCTTGCGCGAGATGTCCAGGCGGCGAATCAGCTTGAAGGTGCCCATGGCCTTGGCCACCAGGCGGTCGCCATTGAACAGTTCGGCCTGGCAGAAGCACATGGTGGTCGAGCGGTGGTAAGTATGGCCGCGCGCAATGAGGGTCTCGCCGGCACGGCCGGCGGGCTGCAGGAAGCTGGTACTCATCTCGACGGTCGCCGAGGACTTGGCATCAGGCGCGCCGGCCCGGGCCGACAAGCCCATGGCCACGTCCAGCAGGGTCATGCTGATGCCGCCCTGGGCCACATGCCAGCTGTTCATGAATTCGGGCTTGAGCCGCAGTGCCATGACGGCGCGGTCATTGCCGTATTCCAGCACCTCCACGCCCAGGGCTTCCAGATAGGGATTCCCCTGCGGGAACACCTCGGTGATGGGCAGACTCATGCCTGCCTCAGATTTCGTAATCCATGCACTGGCGCGCTTCGCGTACGGCACCGATGAAAGGTTTGATGGCCACGTGGTCGGGATGCTCCTGGTAGGCATCCAGCGCCTCGCGCGAAGCGAATTCGGAGTAGAGCACCACGTCATAGGTAGCTTCCAGGCCAGGTTGTGCCAGCACGGCCTCGAACTTCAGGATGCCGGGAACCACGTTGGCGCAGCTGTCCAGCAATTGCTTCATCTTGCGCAGGTTGGTGGCCTTGTCGGCGCCTTCTGCATGGTCCTTCAGTTTCCACATGACGATATGCTTGATCACGATAGCTCTTCCTGGTCAGAAAATGAACAATCCGTAATGATAAGCCAAAGCCCCGTGCTCAGTGCCGGGCGCCTCAGGATCGTCGGGCGATCTTCATGAAGGAACCCACCAGTCGCCCTTCGCGGCGTTCAGCCAGGCAATACACATAGGTATGCGTGGTCACCGGATCGCCCTCGATGCGCACCATGCGGAAACGTTCATCTGCAATGAACTCCGCCTCCGACACCGCCCCCAGGCCCAGGCCCCGCGCCACGGCCTCGCGCAAGGCTTCACGACTGCCGATTTCCATCACCACCTGCACACGCACGCCGGCCTGTTGCAAGGCCTGCTCCAGCGCCAGCCGCGTGGTCGACCCCTGCTCCCGCATGATCAGCGGCTGCTGCTCCAGTTCGGCCAGCGAAACCGCCGTGCGCTGGTAGAACGGATGGCTGCGATGGGCGAACAGCACCACCGCATGGTCGGCGTAGGGCACCGCATGAAAGCGCGCATCGTCATTGAAGCTGGCCAGCACCGCCACGTCCGTCACGTAATTGGCCAGGTCCGCCAGCGACTGCGCCGAATTGCCCAGCTTGATCGACAGTTCCACCTTGGGATAGCGGGCACGATAGGCATCCACCATCTCGATGACGTGGAACGGCCCGACCGCACCGATGCGCAGATGACCCACGTGCAGCGCACCCGAATTGACCAGCAGGTTCAGCGCATCCAGTTCCAGTTCGGCGATGTTCTGAGCGATGGGCAGCAAGCGCTGTGCCGTCTCCGACAGATCCACCCGACGGCCCCGGCGGAAGAACAGCTCCACGTTGTGTTCTCGCTCCAGCGATTGCACCTGGGTCGTCAGGGTGGGCTGGCTCACGCCCAGGGCACGCGCGGCGGCAGAAAAACCGCGATGGCGCGCCACCGCCAGGAAAGCGCGTAGTTGCGAAGGGGTCATCTATAGATCCAGTCAATAGCTTTATCCAATTTCCGGGATTATATCGATAACAGCGGCGTCACAAAGTCTCGTTAAGCTCTCTTCCCATCCAGCTTGCCGCGCTTCGGGCGGGCCCGCGCCGTCCCTTCCCTGCCTCAGCACACCTCCAAGGAGAATCCATGCAATCCGCCTCCGGCCCCGGCCGCCCCCTGCAAGCCGTCATCTTCGACTGGGCCGGTACGCTGGTCGATTTCGGCTCGCTGGCCCCCACCCAGATCTTCGTGGACGCCTTCCACAGCTTTGGCATCGAACTGAGCCTGCAACAGGCACGCGGACCCATGGGCTTGTCCAAGTGGCAGCATATCCGCCTGCTGCTGGAAGATCCGTCACTGGCGGCCCAGTGGCGGCAGCGCACCGGCCATGCGCCCACCCAGGCCGACATTGACGCCATCTATGCCCACTTCATGCCGATGCAGATCGCCAAGGTCGGCCAGTATTCGCAGCCCATCGCGGGCGCTGCACAGGTGCTGGCCTGGCTGCGCGGCCAGGGCCTCAAGATCGGCTCCTGCTCCGGCTATCCGCGCCAGGTACTGGACGTGCTGCTGCCCATGGCGGCGGCCGAAGGCATCCGCCCCGACCACGTGGTGGCCGGCGATGAACTGCCGGCCGGTGGCCGCCCCGGCCCCTACATGGCCCTGGCCAACATGCTGGCGCTGCAGATCGACGACGTGGCCGGCTGCATCAAGGTCGACGACACCGTGCCCGGCATCGAGGAAGGCTTGCGCGCCGGGATGTGGAGTGTAGGCGTCTCTCTTTCGGGTAATGAAGTCGGACTGACACGCGCGCAACTGCAAGCGCTACCGACCGAAGAAGCCGCCCACCGCAAGGAGGAAGCCGAACAACGCCTGCGTGCCGCGGGCGCCCACTACGTGATCGACTCGGTGGCCGACCTGCCGCAGATCGTCGCCCACGTACGCTCGCGCCTGGCCATGGGCGAGCGTCCCTGAAGTCAGCGCGGGCACACCGGACGGGCCGTTGCACGGCTTTCACGGTCGTTGACAAGCCCGGCGCCGGACTCATAGAATTGCCCGGCAGATAATTCATACAAGAGACCATCTGTAAGATGGTCTCATCACGCGCGTAGTTTGCCACGGCCTCTTACAGACAACATCAGGAGAGCCCTGTGCACACCGCAGTCCCCCTGCGCGGCATTGACGATGTCGTCGCCTTCATCGATTCCCGTTCCGCCCTCTCTGGCCACGCCGGCTTGGTGTGGTGGCTGCTGCTGGGCGGCCTGTTCCTCGAGGCCCTTTCGCACTCCGCCCTGAGCGTCGGCCTGGCGCCAATGATCCGCCAGCTCGGCCTGGGGCCGTCCGAGGTCGCCCTGCTGGCGTCCTCGGCGGCATTCTCCGCCCTGCTGGCCAATCCCCTGGGTGGCTGGCTGGCCGACCGCTGGGGCCGGGTCCGCCCGCTTCTGGCAGCCAAGTTGCTGGTCCTGGCGGCGGCCCTGCTGGTCGCCTTCGGCGAAGAGTTTGGAACCCTCGTGACCGGACGCGTCATCGCCGGTCTGGCCTTTGGCCTGGATTTTGCCGTCGCCATGGCCATGCTGGCCGAACTGACGCCGCAACGACTGCGCCATCGCCTGAACCTGTGGCAAGCCCTGTGGTATCTGGCCGTGTGCAGCAACCTGCTGCTGACACTGGCGGTAGAGCAATGGGAGGTCGGCGACAGCCTGTGGCGCTACCCGCTCGCCTTCACCGCCGCCGCCGCGCTGTTGCTGCTGAACCTGCAAATGCTGCTGCTGGTGGAAAGCCCCTGCTGGCTGGCCCGCCGCCAGCGCTGGCAGGCACTGTCCGACACGCTGGAACGGCTCTATCCCGGCCAATCCTTCCAGATCCCCGAGGCCCTGCTGCACCCACCGGACGCCCCCGGCTTCGGTCTGGCAGGCATGCCACGTCGCTCGGATCCGGGTCTGCGCTCGCTGCTGCGTCGCCCCTACCGTGCCCGCATCATGCTGGCCGCCAGCGTGCAGATCGGCCAGGCGGTGCAATACTTCGCCATCGGCTGGTACCTGCCGGTGCTGGGCATGGAGCTCTTTGGCGAGGATTTCTCCCAGGCCGCCCTGGGCGTGCTGATCTTCAACGTATGCGGCCTCGCGGGAGGCCTGCTGGCGCCCGCCCTGGCGCGTCGACTGGGCCTGAGACAGGCGGCGGCCTGGGGCTTTGCGATGTGCTGCCTGGTCCTGCTGGTGCTGGCCGGGTCCTGGCGGCAGCTCGCGGGATGGCAGGCCCTGCTGCTCCCTTCGCTGTTCCTGCTGTGCCACGCGGCCGGTCCGGGCGCCAACGGCAAGAGCCTGTCGTCGCTCTCGTTTCCCAGCGAACTGCGCGCGCGTGCCAATGGCGTGATGGGCAGCCTGGGAGGAGCGTCAGCAACGCTGGCCCTGTTTCTCTTTCCGCTGCTGCAGTCCGCCCTGGGCACGGCCGCTTGCCTGCTGCTGGTTGCCGCCCTGGCGCTGCTGGCGGCACTGGCCTGCTGCCTGATACGCTGGGATCCGCAACGATCAGGATTCCATCCCGATCTCGAAGCAATGACGACACCCGACGTCGCCATGACGCCACCCGCGCGTACCGACAGAAGACGCCATGAAAGGCCGTGACGGCATCCTCGCCATCGATGCCGGCACCTCCAGCACGCGCGCCGCAGTGGTCACGGCAGATGGCCTGGTCTCCTGCCTGCAGCGGCGCGCGCTGACCACGCATTCACCCCGCAGCGGCGTGGTCGAACAGGATGCCGACCAGATCTGGCAGCGCACCCTGGCCGTATGTCGCGCCACCCTGCAGCAAGCTGACCAGAAGGGATTGCAGGTGCGCGCCATCGGCCTGAGCACCCAGCGCGCCAGCGCCGTGTTGTGGGATACCGTCAGCGGCGAACCGCTGGTGCCGGTACTGGCCTGGCAGGATAGCCGCCATGCCGCCGACCTGGCGGCCCTGGCCCCACGCTGGGACCCTTGCCTGCGCTTGCACCTGGGACGCCCGACGGGCAGCCGCTCGCCCTATCTGTGGGCGGCACAGCTGCTGCGCAGCCACCCGCGTGTGGCACGCGCCTGGGAGCGGGGAAGGCTGGGCTTCGGCAGCATCGATACCTGGCTGCTCTGGCAGTTGAGCGGGCGACGCCTGCTGGCCACCAGCGCCACCAATGCCACGGCCTGCAACGCCTATGTGCTGGATCGCCATGCCTATGCGCTGGACTGGCTGGAGGCGCTGGGCTTCCCCGTCGCGCTCTTGCCGGCGCTGTATCAGGATGCCGACGACTACGGCAGCAGCGACGCCGGCCTCACCGGCGTGGCGCTGCCCATCCGCGCCTGCGCCGGTGACCAGCTGGCCGCCGCGATCGGACTGGGCTGCCTGGAGGCAGGCCAGGCACTGTGCCAGCACGGCACCGGCAGCTTCATCGATGTGCTGATCGGTACCCGCGCCGCGCTGGGCGGTGCAAGCCAGAGCGACGGCAACGGCGTCGTAGTCACTGCCCGCCGTCGCGACCATGTCTCGCACTTCGCACTGGAAAGCTACTGCGCCACTACCGGTGCCGCCCTGAACTGGGCCTGCCAGCGCCAGCACTGGTTCCCCAATGCACGCTGCCTGCTGGCCCTGGCGGCCAGCGTGAGTTCGTCAGGTGGTGTCAGTTTCATCCCGGCCCTGGCCGGGGTACAGGCGCCGCTGCGTCACAGCGCCGCGCGGGCCGCCCTGCAAGGCTTGTCGCTGGCCACCAGCCGTGCCGACATCGCGCATGCGCTGGTGGAAGGCATCGCCCAGACCGTGGCCGCCAGCCTCAGCGCCAATGCCGACCAGGCCGGATTGCCGGTCACGCAGATGATGAGTGGCGGTACCCTGGCCGGCAGCGATCTGCTGCTGCAACTACAGGCCGACCTCTCGGGCGTGCCGACCTGTCGCACGCATCAGAGCGCCCACGCCAGTCTGCGCGGCATTGCCTACCTGGCGGGCAGCCACGGCCTGTTGTGGGACGATCTGCCGCTAGCCTGCGCCCGCACCCGGCTGCAAGCCGTCTTCCAACCGCGTATCGACGCCGCCGAGCGCAGCCGCCGTCGCAGTCTGTGGCAGGCACGCCTGTACGCCGAGCTGGAACACGTCCGCCAGCAAAACGCGTACTAGCGGCACCGCCCTTTTCCCTGCTGTTTTCATTTCTCTTTTTTCACTCTGGAACCCCGCATGCGCTCTCCCACCCCTCCCCCTCGTGTCTCCACACGTTCAGGCCCCTCGCCAATCCCTGCCACGCCCGCCACCGATGATCGGTCACTGCAAGCCAGGCTGCGGCGCCAGCCGGTCATGGCGGCCATCTATGGTATGCAGCATCTGACCGCCTTCCTCGACAGCGCCGCCGAAGTCGGCATCATGGCGCATGTGGAATTGCGCGAGTTGCAGGCGGTCATTGCCAGCTTCAAGGCGGCCGGCAAATTCCCCCTGCTCAATGTGGACACCTGTGAAGGGCTGGCCCAGGACAAGGCTGCCATCGATTACCTGGTCGCCATCGGCGTCCCGGCGCTGGTCTCGACCCGGGTGGCCACGCTGGTGCGCGCCAACCGTGCCGGCATGATCACCATGCAGAAGGTGTTCGTCACCGATCGCACCACCTGGCCACGCAGCCTGAAGGCACTGGAACAGAGCGAACCCAACCTGGTGCAATTGATGCCGGCGCCTATGCTCACGCAACTGCAGCAGGCCGACCGGGCCGTGCTGCCGCCCATCGTGGCATCTGGCTTCGTCTGCAATGAAGACGATGCGCGTGCGGCGCTGGCGGCCGGGGCGGTGGCCCTGTCCAGCAGCGAGCAGCGCTTGTGGAACCTGCCGACCGGCGCGATCAGCGCGCCATGAGCAAGTGGCGGGCATATGCAGCGGCTATGCAGTGCGCCGACGCGACCTGGTCGGCCCGGTCGCCTTTTTCTTCGTAGCGGCCGGCTTGGCCGTCGGCGCCGCCACGACTGGCTTGCGCGCGCTACGCTTGCGCGTGGGTGCCGCATCGCCGCCGTCTTCGCCGATGGCCTTGGTGAGCTTGCGCGCCAGCGCGATCACGCGATCGGGATCGACGTCGAGCGTACCCATGAGCAGCTCGATGATTTCCGAGCGCGGATTGGCCAGCGTCGGCTCGATCATCATCACCGCCGCCGCCAGCGCCAGCGCACGCTCGCGCGAGGCGGTATCGGGCAGCATCTGCCCCAGCGCATTGAGCGCCTCCACCGGTGCCACCGCCGTGATGCGCGCCTGCTCCTTGAGCAATTGCACCCAGTTGGTCTGCGGTGAAACGCTGGCGTGCATGTTCGGCAATTGCGCCAGCAGCCGCGCCAGACGCAGACTGCGCCGCTCGAACGCACCAATGGAGACCATGCCGGCGATGACGATGCGGCATACCGCCTGGGCAAAACTGCCCTCGGCAATCTGGTCGATGACACTCTCACGGTAGCGCCCCAGCTCCTGCTGCGCCCAGCGCTGGGCCACGTCGGCATCGGGCTCGTGCGGCGGCAGCCAGGCCCCCAGGCCGGTCGGGCCGAACAGCTGGCGCGTCATGCGCACGGTACGGGCATCCCGCTGGTCGCGCCAGGCATTGAGTTCGTCGGTGATCTTCTGCGCCATGCGGCGCTCGTATTGCTTCAGCGGATGATCCGGGTCGAGTTGCACCCGCTGGGCGCGGGCGGCCGCGGCCTGCTGGCGAATGAAGGCTGCCGCCGGATGCGTGTCCGAGAACAGTTGCCGCTGCATGCGCAGGGGATTCATGCGCATGAGCGCGCTGGCGCTCTCGCGCGTGGCCGTCATGCGCACCCAGGGCCGCATCCAGGTCTTGTACCACTGCGCATTGATCTGTGACCACTGGCTGATGGTCGAGAAGATCGACTCTTCCTCGCGTCCTTCCGGATTGAGCTTGCGCAGGTCCTCCATGGTGCGGTGCTGGTAATGCACCGTATAGTCGCCTGGCTCCAGCGCATCCCAGCGCTGGCTCGGACGGCCATCCTTGCGCTCCAGCTTCATTTCGTAGAGGCCCGGCGGCAGGCTCTCGATCACGTCCAGCGAGCTGACCAACTGGTCGTGCTCCTTGAGCGCCACCGAACCGCCCACGAAAATGCCCAGATGCCCCACGCTTTCATGCAGCACGTAGATGATGGTGCGTCCGGCGGCGGCGATGGCGCGCTCGTCACCCCAGACATCGATGATCCAGTTCAGCGCCTGCGGCGGCGGCGTGATGTTGTCGCCCCAGGAGGCGAAGACCACGATGGGCGCAGTAATGTCGCGCAGATTCACTGAACGGCCTCTGACCTCCAGCTCGCCGCGCGCCAGCTTGTTGCCCACGAACAGGTTCTCGGTGATGGCTTCGATCTCGGCACCGGTCATGCGGAAGAAACCGCCCCACCAGCGTTCGAACTCCAGGAAGCGTGGCGCCTCCTGGTCGACCCCGGCCCACAGGTTGTAGTACTTGCTCCAGAAGGTATTGGCCGGATTGAGCTTCTCGAAATTCTCCACCAGGCAGGCGCCATCGAAACGATCCGCCCCGAGGTCGGCCGCCAGCGAAGCCAGCCAGGTCCCGCCAAGGGTGGCGCCGCTGTAGCGCATGGGATTGAGCGTGGAGCTGCCGGCCCAGTAGGACGCCGGCGCCCCGACCATCATCAGCGGGCCGAACAGTTCGGGCCGGACTGCGTCCAGCGTCATCATGGCCCAGCCGGCCTGGCAGTTGCCGATCACCACCGGCTTGGCCGGGCATTGCGGATGGCGACGAATCACCTCTTCCAGGAACATCGCCTCGGCGTCCATCACCGTCACCAGCGTCTGTCCATCTTCCGGCTCGGGACGGAAAGTGACGAAATAGACCGTATGCCCCGCCTTCATCGCCATGCCCACTTCGGAATCGAACTTGAAACCGCCGATGCCAGGACCATGCCCGGCGCGCGGATCGACCACCACCACCGGCCGCGCCTGCGCATCGACCGCCAGCCCGGGCGGCGGCTGCAGGCGCAACAGCGCGTAGTTGCAGGGTTGCGGCAGGTCGTGGCCGTCCAGTACCAGCTCATGCTCGAACTTCAGCAGCGGTGGCGTACCCTGTTCCAGATGTTGCAGATAGTCATTGCCACGGTCGAGCAAGGTATCGAGGAACAGGAAACTGCGCTGTACGCAATCCTGCACATACAGCGGCACGTCGTTCCAGGCCGCAGCGGGGGCAGCCGGATGGTCGAGGGCGGGGGAATCGGGGGTCTTGCGGCTTGCCATGGGTGCACTCCGGTCAAGTGAGACATCCATCATACTGATGCAGATCGTCAGCAAATCGTTCGATCTCTGCGACAATGGAACCGCAATTCCCGGAATTGGGGATGAAATCCCCTGAAAACCATTGCACGGAGGAACTTTCATGGAACTCAAGAGCCTGGTGGACCAGCCTGGCAAACTGCCGACCATCCCCAAGGTGGTCCAGCAATTGATGGCCAGCTTCGACAGCGAGGAAGTCTCCGCCCACGAGATCGCCCAGCAGATCGCGGCGGACCCGGCACTGACGGCCAAGGTATTGCGGCTGGCCAATTCAGCGTTCTTTCATGCTTCGCGCACCATCGGCACGGTCGACGATGCGCTGCGCATGCTGGGTTTCATCATGGTGCGCAACCTGGTGCTGGGCAATGGCATGGTGGCCGCCTTCAAGAGCACGCGCGGCATGGACCTGCCGCAGTTCTGGCGCCATACGCTCCATACCGCGGTGGCGGCGCGCTGGCTGGCCATGCACGCCGGGATCAACGGCGAGGACAATGGCGACGCCGTCTTCACGGTCGGCATGATGCACGGCATCGGCCAGTTGCAACTGCATGCGGTCGCTGCTGCTACCGTCGCCTCGCTGGACAAGCAGTGCAATGTACTCGATGCCGACCGTGCCGCACGGGAAAATCAGACCTGGGGCTTCGATTACGCCGACGTCTCGGCCGAACTGGCGGCGATCTGGCACTTCCCGGATGCGCTGGTGACCGCCCTGCGTTCGGTGCCCGATCCGCTGGCCGCCAGCCGCCTCGATCGCGCCGCTGCCTGGGTCCACCTGGGCGCATGGGCTGCGCGCGTGAACGTGCTGTCGCTCGATGACGAGGCCGCGCTGGCCACCTATCCGATTGCCGTGGCCAAGAAACTGGGCGTGGATCCGGCGTGGATGCCGGTGCTGGTCAAGCACGCCGCCGACAAGGCCGAGCGCGCCATGCCTTCGCTTACCGAACTGGCAGCAGGGCTGGACGCCATGCTGGAATAAGGACGACCCGACATGGACAGTCTCATCGCTCTGATCATGGGATTGCTGCGCTACCTGGCCTTCAATACCGTGTTCTATCTGCTCGGCGCCGGTCTGCTCAAGCTGCTCACGCTGGGCCGTTATCCCCGCTGGCTGCCTCTGCGCGCGGGTCACTGGCGTGCGCAGGCAGGGGATTTCGATCTGGTCGCCCTGTTCGGGTTCCTCGCCGGCGTGGGCCTGCTGGTGCTGGCCGCCTATCTCTTCGCCTGAACTGCCACGTCGGATTGCGCCTCAGGTGGCACAGATGCTGCAGCTGTGTCCCTTGCAGTTGTGCAGTACGCTGCTGCGCCCTGCGCCCGCATGCGTGCCGGGCCCGGTCGCGCCCTGCCCGGCCAGTTGTTCGGCCCCGTTGCGCGGCTGCCAGCGATACTTGACCTGCAATCCCACATGGCCACCCGTGGGCATGGGCGAGGCTGCGGTCTCCTGCTTGCAGTAAGGACAGGTGGTCTGCCCATGCAGGCCCTGCAGGGCAATGAGCCGTTCGAAAATGCCTTCACAATGGCTGCAGCGGATGTCGTACAAAGGCATGTTGTCCTCCTCAAGAATCTGCGACAAAAAACCCGACCAGGCCTGCGCCCGGCCGGGAACACACACGTCACTGCGTTGATCGCTACGCTTTGCGGCCCCAATAGGATTTATCGTTGAGCATGCCCTTGGGGGTGATGTCCTGATCGAAGATCGAGGTCGGCAAGGCCACCGTACAGGCGCAGTTGGGAATGTCGACGATGCCGCCGATGCGCCCTTCCACCGGTGCTGCGGTCAGCAGCATGTAGGCCTGGCTGCCGGTGTAGCCGAAGTGGGTCAGGTAGTCGATGGCCTTGAGGCAAGCCTGGCGATAGGCCACAGTGGCATCGAGGTAATAGTTCACGCCGTTTTCCACGCTGATGCCTTCGAAGGTCAGCCACTGCTCGTAATGCGGCTTGACGATGCTGGGCATGAAGATGGGCGAGGTGATGTTGTACTTGGCCATGCCGCCCTTGATGAGATCGAAGCCCACGTGGCTCACGCCATCCATCTCGATGGCGCCGCAGAAGCCGATCTCGCCATCGCCCTGCGAGAAGTGCAGGTCCCCCATCGAGAAGCCGGCCCCCTTCACGTACACCGGGAAGAAGATGCGGGTACCCGCCGACAGATCCTTGATGTCGGTATTGCCGCCATGCTCGCGCGGTGGCACGGTGCGGGCAGCAACCTTGGCCATCTCCTCGAACTTGGCGCCGGTCAAGCCGCGCAGCACCGCCGTGCTGGGGTTGGGCGGCTGCGCCAGGCCCTTGGCGGCCAGCGGCGCTTCGCGGCGGTTCCACTCGGCCAGCAAGTCATGCGAGGGCAGGCACCCCATCAGGCCCGGGTGCGTCAGGCCGGCGATGCGCACGCCAGGGATGTGGCGCGAGGTGGCATACAAGCCCTTCAGGTCCCAGATGGCCTTGTCGGCTTCGGGGAAATAATCGGCCAGGAAGCCGCCACCGTTTTCCTTGGCAAAAACGCCGGAGAAACCGACCGGGGTCACCGGCTTGATGTCCAGCAGGTCGATCACCAGCAGGTCGCCCGGCTCGGCGCCTTCGACGTGGAAGGGACCGGTCAGCGGATGGGCGCGGGTCAGGTCGACGTTCTTGACGTCGGAGACGTCATCGGTGTCCTGGATCTGCGCGTCGAGGAAGTCCAGCGACTCGATCAGGATGGATTCGCCCGGCTTGACCGAGGCCAGGAACGGCAAGTCGGGATGCCAGCGGTTATGGCCCAGTTCGGCCTGCTCTGCCAGCGGGACGCCGGGCTTGATCTTGAAGTGCTGCATGCGATCTCCTTGGTGGTGGGTGTGTGATGGCGACCTTGGGACAGTGGGCCTCAGGCCGCCGGCTCGGTAGGAATCCCCGGCATCGGACATTCGGGCGTGCCGGCACTGTTGCGGGTCAGCGCCTCGACCTGGGCACGCGCCGCCTGCGGATCATTGACCCAGGTGCGATAGAAGTCGAAGGGACACTCGGCCACGCCCGCCGGCGATTCACCCGAATTGATCTTGCCGGTGTAGCCGCGATGCAGCAGCTTGTAGAGGTGGTTCTGCGACTGCCAGTGGCGGCGCGCATCGCGGATGGCCGAGACCGATAGTTCGGCATACTGGATGCCCATCTCCTCGGTGCCGCATTCGCCCAGCGTGCGGCCATCGAAACCGACGATGGCCGAATGGCCGAAATAGGAATAGACGCCATCGAACCCGGCGGCATTGGCCACGGCCACGTAGAGATTGTTCATCCAGGCCATGGCCTTGGAGACCATGATCTGCTGTTCCTTTGCCGGATACATGTAGCCCTGGCAGCGCACCACCAGTTCCGCGCCCTTCATGGCGCAGTCGCGCCAGATCTCGGGATAGTTGCCGTCGTCGCAGATGATGAGGCTGATCTTGAGGCCCTTGGGGCCGTCGCAGACATAGGTGGTATCGCCCGGATACCAGCCCTCGATGGGCGTCCACGGCATGATCTTGCGGTACTTCTGCACGATCTCGCCCTGGTCGTTGATGAGGATCAGCGTGTTGTAAGGGACCTTGCGCGGATGCTCTTCATGGCGCTCGCCGGTCAGCGAAAACACGCCCCACACACCGGCGATGCGGCAGGCTTCGGAAAAGATGGCGGTCTCGTCACCGGGGATGGTGGCGGCGGTTTCGAACATTTCTTCACGGTCATACATGATGCCGTGGGTGGAATACTCGGGAAACACCACCAGGTCCAGCCCCGGCAATCCCTGTTTCATGCCGACCAGCATGGCGGCGATCTTCCTGGCGTTCTCCAGCACCTCTGCGCGTGTATGCAGGCGCGGCATCTTGTAGTTCACCACGGCCACGCCGACGGCGTCGCGGCTACTTGAAATGTCTCCATGTCGCATGGGCTTGCTCCTCTGAAAAGACGGTCAGATCAGACCGACAGATACTTGCTGATGGTGGGCGCATCGACGTTCTCGCGCGTGTCTTCATAGACGAAGCGGCCCTTGTCGATGACCAGGAAGCGATCGGCAATCTCCAGCGTGAAGCTCAGCACCTGCTCCGAGACCACGATGGTGAGCGCGCGGATCTTGCGGATTTCCTTGAGGCTCCTGGCGATGTCCTTGATGATGGATGGCTGGATGCCCTCGGTGGGTTCATCCAGCAGCAGCACGCGAGGATTGGTCGCCAGTGCGCGCGCAATGGCCAGTTGCTGCTGCTGGCCACCGGAGAGATTGCCGCCCTTGCGGGTGCGCATGTCATAGAGCACCGGGAACAGCGAATACAGTTCGTCGGGCACCTTGCCCTTGGCCGAGGCGGGCAAGCCGGTCTGGATGTTTTCCAGCACAGTCATATGCGAAAAGATCATGCGCCCCTGCGGCACGTAGGCCACGCCGCGCTCGACGCGCTGGTGGCTTTCCAGGCCGCCGAGTTCCACGCCATCGATGCTGATGCTGCCGCCGCGCAGCGGCAGGATGCCCATCAGGGTCTTGAACAGCGTGGTCTTTCCCATGCCGTTGCGGCCCATGACGGCGACGATTTCTTCCTTGGCCACCGACAGATCGACGTCGTGGATGACCTTGCTCTGGCCGTAGCCGGAAGCGAGTTGCGAGACTTTGAACATGGCAGGCTCCGAGGGTGATGGGCGTTCAGTGACCGAGATAGACATCGATCACCTTGGGATCGGACTGCACCTTCTCCATGCTGCCTTCGGCCAGAATCTTCCCCTGGTGCAGCACGGTGACCTTGTGCGCGATGCTCTTGACGAAATCCATGTCGTGCTCGATCACCACCACCGAACGGCCCTGGCTGATGCGGCCCAGCAGCTCGGCGGTCTTTTCGCGTTCGGACACGCTCATGCCCGCCACCGGCTCATCCAGCATCAGCAGCTCCGGTTCCTGCATCAGCAGCATGCCGATCTCCAGCCACTGCTTCTGCCCGTGCGAGAGCAGGTCAGCCTGGGTGTGCAGTTGCTCTTCCAAAAAGATGTCGGCTGCCACCGCCTCCACCCGCGCCACCACGTCCGGCGAACGCTTGAAGGTCAGCGCGCCGAACACTTTGCGGCCACGCGGGAAGGACATTTCCAGGTTCTCGAACACCGAAAGGTTTTCGTAGATGGAGGGGGTCTGGAACTTGCGCCCTACCCCCACGCGCACGATGGCGTGCTCGCTCATCCTGGTCAGTTCGTGGTTGTTGAACTTGATGCTGCCGGAGGTGGCGCGGGTCTTGCCGCAGATCAGGTCCAGCACCGTAGTCTTGCCTGCGCCATTGGGGCCGATCACCACGCGCACTTCATTGCGCTGCACGTAGAGATTGAGCTGATCGACTGCCTTGAAGCCGTCGAAAGAGACCGTCAGGTCTTCGATGGCCAGGACCGGATGGGCATCCGATTCGAAACCGATGGGGTTCTCGCTCATTTGCTGGCCTCCAGGGTGGCGCCCGGCTCGATGCCGTCACGCTTGGTTTCAGGGTTGGCCGGACGGGCCGCAGTCTTGACCGGTTCGGGCGCAGCCGACATCACCGGCTTGGGTTCACCACGCAGCCTGCCCATCAGGCGCTTGCCCTGGGTCTGCCACAGACCAGCCAGGCCATTGGGGAAATACATCACCACCGCGATGAAGAGACCGCCCATCAGGAACAGCCACAGTTCCGGGAAGGTCTCCGAGAAATACGTCTTGCCGAAGTTCACCAGCAGCGTTCCATACACCGCGCCCAAGAGCGACATACGGCCACCCACTGCAGCAAAGATCACCATTTCGATGGAGGGCACGATGCCCACGAAGGACGGCGACATGAAACCCACCTGCAAGGTGAACATGGCCCCGCCGATGGCCGAGAACATGGCCGCCACGCAGAACACGAAGACCTTGAAGCTGGCCACGTCATAGCCCGAAAAGCGCACCCGTTCTTCCTTGTCGCGCATGGCCACCAGCAGGCGGCCCAGCTTGGAACCGAGGATGTAACGGCCGACCAGGATGCAGCCGAACAGCAGTCCTGCATTGACGAAATACAGCACCAGCTTGGCGTGGTCGGTGCGGATATCCCAGCCCATCAGGGTGCGCAGGTCGGTGATGCCGTTGACACCCCCGGTCAAGCCCTGCTGGCCGATGATGAGGATGGACAGGATGGCCGCAATGGCTTGCGTGACGATGGAGAAATACACGTCCCCCACGCGGCGCTTGAACATCGCCATGCCGATCAGCATGGCCAGCACGGTCGGCACCGCCAGCACCGCAAGGATCGTGAAGGCAAAGCTGTGGAAAGGCTCCCACATGGCCGGCAAGGCGGTGATCTGGTTCCAGTCCATGAAGTCGGGAATGCCCGGCGTGGACTGGATCTTGGTGCTGATGGGGTCGGAGGCTTCGAGCTTGAGGAACATGGCCATGCAGTAGCCACCCAGGCCGAAGAACACGCCCTGCCCCAGGCTCAGGATGCCGCCATAGCCCCAGCACAGCACCAGGCCCACCGCCACGAAGGCATAGGAAAGATACTTGCCGACCAGGTTGAGACGGAACATGTCCATCGTCAGCGGAAACACCAGCAGCAGCAACACCGCCATGACCAGCAGGCCGAGCGCACCCGAGCGCCCACCCAACAGTTTTTCATAGGCTGCATTCATCATCGGACCTCGCTCATGTTGTGGGATCGGTAGAGGCTCTTCATCACTTGCGCACCTTGGCCGAGAACAGTCCTTGCGGCCGCAACATCAGGATCAGGATCACCGCCGACAAGGTCAGCACCTTGGCCATGGAACCGGTCAGGAAGAACTCCGCCGTAGACTGGGTCTGGGCAATCGAGAAGGCCGAGGCGATGGTGCCGATCAGGCTTTGCGCGCCACCGAAGACCACCACCAGGAAGGTATCGACGATGTAGAGCGAACCGCTGGTCGGACCGGTGGAGCCGATGGTCGTGAAGGCCGCACCCGCCACCCCGGCCACCCCGCAGCCGAGCGCAAAGGTGGTACGGTCCACCTTGCGGGTGTTGATGCCCACCGCCCCGCTCATGACCCGGTTCTGCATCGTGGCCCGTACCTGCAGACCCCAGCGCGAACGGAACAGCAGCACGAAGATGGCACCGGTCAGCAAGACCGTCAGACCCATCATGAAGAGACCGTTCAAGGGAATGTCGATGGCATCGGTGGGCTTGAAGGATCCCATGAGCCAGTCCGGCAAGGTAGCGCTGACTTCCTTGGCGCCGAAGATGGACCGGAAGGTCTGCTGCATCGCCAGCGACAGACCCCAGGTGGCCAGGAGCGTATCGAGCGGACGCTTGTAGAGGCGACTGATGAGCAACAATTCGGTGAGATAACCGATGCCATACGCCACCACAAAGGACAGGACGATGGCCGCAAAGAAATAGAACGGCTGCAAGGCCGGTGCATAGGTCGTGGTCAGGTGCGACAGCAGGTAGGTGATGTAGGCACCGATGGTGAGGAATTCACCGTGGGCCATGTTGATCACCCCCATCTGCCCGAAGATGATGGCCAGGCCCAATGCCATCAACAGCAGCACACAGAAGACCGAGAGGCCGTTGAAGCCCTGCATGGCGAAGATGGCGCCGAATTCGGATAGAGAAACCATGATGACTCCCGACGGGGCAGAGTTGGAGAGAGGACGAAGGGGCGGCAGCGCCCGCATGTCACAACAGACGCCGCCGCTTTGCTGCACGAGGGGCTGGTCCCTGACCAGCCGATACGCCTTACTGATAGCCCTTCGGGAAAGGATTCGGCTCGATCAGCTCGGACTCGTAGACCACCTTGAACTGGCCATCCTTCTGCGCTTCGCCAATGCGGGTCTTGCTCCACAGGTGATGGTTTTCGTGGACCTTGACGTAGCCTTCCGGCGCGGTCTTGAGTTCGATACCGGGCGAAGCGGCCACCACCTTGTCGACATCAAAGCTGCCGGCCTTTTCCACCGCCGCTTTCCACAGCCAGGGACCGAGATAGGCTGCCTGGGTAACGTCGCCGATGACCGAATTGGCACCGAACTTGGCCTTGAACTCGGCCACGAATTTCTTGTTGTTGGGGTTGTCCAGGCTCTGGAAATATTTCATCGAGGCGAAGAAGCCTTCCACGTTCTCGCCACCGATGCCCAGCATTTCATCCTCGGTCACCGAGATGGTCAGCAGGTTCTGGGTCTTGGCGGTCACACCTGCCGCTTTCAACTGCTTGTAGAAGGCGACGTTGGACCCACCGACCACGTCGGCGAAGATCACGTCCGGCTTCTTCAGCTTGATCTTGTTGATGAGCGAACCGAACTGGGTATTGCCCAGCGGGTAGTACTCCTCGCCCACCACCGAGCCCTTGAGCACGTTCTCGATGTGCTTGCGGGCGATCTTGTTGGAGGTGCGCGGCCAGATGTAGTCGGAGCCGACCAGGAAGAAGGTCTTGGCCTTCTTTTCCTTGGCCACCCAGTTCAGGCCGGCCAGCACCTGTTGTGTCGCCTCCTGCCCGGTATAGAACACGTTCTTGGATTGCTCCAGGCCTTCATAGAAGGTCGGGTAATACAGCAGGCCGTTGTCCTTCTCGAACACCGGCAGCACCGCCTTGCGCGAGGCCGAGGTCCAGCAGCCGAAGACAGCCGCCACACGGTCGTTCTCCAGCAGCTTCTTGGCCTTCTCGGCGAAGGTCGGCCAGTCGCTGGCACCGTCTTCCTGGATGATCTTGATCTTGCGGCCAAGGATGCCGCCCATCGCGTTGATCTGGTCAATCGCCAGGCGTTCAGCCTGGATCGAACCGGTCTCGCTGATGGCCATGGTGCCGGTAGCCGAGTGCAACTGACCGACGGTCACTTCGGTATCGGTGATGGCCAGCTTGGTGGTGTTGACCTTGGCGGTCGGATACTGCTGGGCCGAGGCCATGCCCGGCAGGGCCGCTGCTGCCGCCCCGGCGGCCAGGCCCATCAAGATCTTGCGGCGCGGGAACGAGGGAGGATTGGAAGACGAGGAATGCGACATGCGGTACTCCTTTCGGGCGTTGTTGTTGGACTCGGTCTGGGCCATCGTGGCGTCATGCAGGCGATGAAACGAAGGCCCCGGCGAGGTACTGCCCGCAAGGTGAGAAAGATGCGCACCGCACCTGCCGTCTGCCCTTCGTTCTGGGACGCAGAATAGGTTCGCCGGTGCAGCGCAACAATACGTTGTTTGACGTAAGCCCCCAGCTGGTGCGCCACACGCGCCTGCACAGCTTTCGCCCACGGTTTGCCTGCTGTTGGTGCGCACTGCCGCCGCACGGCGTCGGGATGCAGCGACAGGGCTTGCAAAAACCGCTGCGTTTTGGTGAATTCCCATGGGATGCCATGCGGCATCTACGTCATTTGACGTATGCCCTCGCGCTGCGAATGGTTTGAAAATTGCTTCACCATAAACACGCACAGCGCAGATCGTGTGCGGCGCAACGAGACAGACAAGGCACTGACGACAACGACCGTCCGGATCCCCGACCTCACCAAGAGCCAACGTGACCCATCCCGCCACACAACGCATCGTCAAGGTCCGGCGCGACTACAACACCTGGGTCGCCAACGAAACGCTGGAAGACTACGCGCTGCGCTATACGCCGCTATCCTTCCGCCGCTGGTCCGAATTCCGCCTGGCCAATACGGCCCTGGGCGCGACCTCCTTCCTGGCACTGGAAGCCATCAGCGGCGCCATTACCCTCAGTTATGGCTTCACCAATGCCTTCTGGGCGATCGTCTGCGTGATGGTGCTGTTTTTCGCCACCGGCCTGCCCATCAGCTACTACGCCGCGCGCTACGGGGTGGACATGGACCTGCTCACGCGCGGTGCCGGCTTCGGCTACATCGGCTCGACCATCACTTCGCTGATCTATGCCAGCTTCACCTTCATCTTCTTCGCGCTGGAAGCGGCCATCATGGCCCAGGCCATCGAGATCTATTTCGGTCTGCCGCTGGTATATGGCTACGTGCTCTGTTCGCTCATCATCATTCCCATGGTGGCCTACGGCATCACCCTCATCAACCGCCTGCAGATGTGGACCCAGCCGCTATGGCTGGTGCTGCTGGTGCTGCCCTATGCCTGCGTGCTCTACAAGGAACCGGAAGCGCTGTCGAACCTCCTGAGCTTCGCCGGCCGCGCCGAGGAAGGCAGTTCCTTCAATCTCACCCTGTTCGGGGCCGCTGCCACGGTGGCCTTCTCGCTCATCGCGCAGGTGGGTGAGCAGGTCGACTTCCTGCGCTTCCTGCCGCAGAAGACCGCCGCCAATCGCGGGCGCTGGTGGAGTGCGCTGTTGCTGGCCGGCCCTGGCTGGATCCTGCTGGGCGGGGCCAAGATGCTGGGCGGCACGCTGCTGGCCTTCCTCGCCATCCAGCACGAGGTGCCCATGGCGCGGGCCGTGGAACCGACCCAGATGTACCTGATCGGCTACCAGTACGTGTTCGGCAATCCGGCCTTCGCGCTGGGGGCGGTCGTACTGTTCGTGGTGGTGTCGCAGATCAAGATCAATGTCACCAACGCCTATGCCGGCTCGCTGGCTTGGTCCAATTTCTTCGCGCGCCTCACGCACAGCCATCCGGGGCGGGTGGTGTGGCTGGTGTTCAATGTGTTGATTGCGGTGCTGCTGATGGAACTGGGCGTCTTCAATGCGCTGGAACATGTACTGGCGCTCTACAGCCTGGTCGCCATCTCGTGGATCGGCGCCGTGGTGGCCGACCTGGTCATCAACAAGCCGCTGCGCCTGAGCCCGGCCCACATCGAATTCAAGCGTGCCCACCTGTATGACGTGAACCCGGTCGGCGTCGGCTCGATGGCCATCGCCACCCTGCTCTCCACGCTGGCCATGTCGGGCGTGCTGGGCAAGACGGTGGCGGCCATGGCACCCTTCATCGCCCTGGGTACCGCACTGGTGACGGCCCCGCTCATTGCCTGGGCCACCGGCAGCCGCTACTACATCGCGCGGCGCGATACGCTGTCCGAACAGAACTATCGCCCCGTCACGCCGGGTCAGACGCATTCAGTGCTCGATTGCGTGATCTGCGGCAATGCCTTCGAAACACCGGACATGGCCCATTGCCCGGCCTACCAGGGCGCCATCTGCTCGCTGTGCTGTTCGCTGGATGCGCGCTGCAAGGACCGCTGCAAGACACCGCGCGCACGGTTGCCCAACCAGATCCTGCACACCTTGCGCCAGCTGATCCCGGCGCGCTTCGCGGTCAAGCTCAATACCCGCCTCGGGCATTACCTGAGCGTGTTCGGTCTGCTGGCTGGCGGACTGGCGATTGTGTTGTGGATGCTGTATTTCCAGCAGATGGCCGATCTCTCCGGACTGACGCTCTCAGCCCCCGACTCGCTGCGCGGCGTCTTCATCAAGCTGTTCTGCCTCTTGCTGGTGGTGGTCGGCGTGGGTGCCTGGTGGCTGGTGCTGACCAACGAAAGCCGCGCCGTGGCCCAGGAAGAATCAGAGCGCCAGACCAATCTGTTGCTGCAGGAAATCGAAGCCCACAAGCAGACCGATGCCGAACTGCAGCGCGCCAAGGAAGCGGCCGAATCGGCCAACCTGGCCAAGAGCCGCTTCGTGGCCGGCATGAGCCACGAATTGCGCACGCCCTTGAACAGCATCCTCGGCTATGCGCAGATCCTGCACGTGGACGCCACCATCCCGCCGGCCCGCAAGGAAGCCATCGCCATCATCCGCCGCAGTGGCGAACACCTGTTGAGCCTCATCGACGGCCTGCTCGACATTGCCAAGATCGAGGCTGGCAAGATGCGCCTGGCCTCCGACGAACTGGCACTGGAAGCCTTCCTGGAGCAGATCGTCGGCATGTTCGCCCCGCAGGCCGAACAGAAGGGCCTGCACTTCCGCTTTGAGAAAAGCGGACGCCTGCCGCAGATCGTCCATGCCGACCAGAAACGCTTGCGCCAGATCCTCATCAACCTGCTGGGCAATGCCGTCAAGTTCACCGATCACGGCGGCGTCACGCTCAGGGTGCGTTATGCACGCGAGATTGCGTATTTCGATGTCATCGATACCGGCATCGGCATTGCCGACGACGACCTGGAACGTATCTTCCTGCCCTTCGAGCGCAGCAGCGCGGCCAATCTGCGCGAAGACATCGGCACCGGGCTGGGACTGGCCATCAGCCGCATGTTGGTGCACATCATGGGCGGCGAACTGGGGGTAGAGAGTCGGGTCGGGCTGGGCAGCAGCTTCCACCTCAAGATCTATCTGCCGCAAGTGCACGTACCGCGTCCGCGCATCAAGCTGGAGGATCAGATGTCGGGTTACGCAGGACCCTCGCGCCACATCCTGGTGGTCGATGATCAGGCTTCGCAACGGCGCCTGCTCAAGGACATGCTCATGCCGCTGGGATTCGTGGTGAGCGAGGCCGACAGCGGGCTGGCCTGCATGGAGCGGCTGGGCCACGACATACCCGACCTGCTCCTGCTGGATATCGCCATGCCGCAGATGGATGGCTGGAGCGTGGCACGCGCCATCCGCGCGCGCGGCCTTGCGCAGTTGCCCATCCTGCTGGTATCGGCCAATGCCTTCGAGAACCTGCATGAGCGCAACGAGCCAGCGCTGGTCAATGATTTCGTGGTCAAGCCGGTCTCGTATCACGAATTGCTGGGCAAGCTGCGCCAGCATCTGCAACTGGACTGGGTGGCGTCGGCACAGCCTGCCGAGCCGCCGCCAGCATCGGCAGCGACGCAAGCCCTCCTGCTGGTACCGTCCCAGGACAGGCTGGCCTCACTGCTGGAGTTGGGCCGCATCGGCTATGCCAAGGAAATCCTGCGCCAGCTCGACGCCATGGAACGCCAGCAACCGGCCTACCTGCCCTTCACGACCGAGCTGCGACAGCTGGTCAAACAATTCCGCTTGAATGAATACGTCACCCGCATCCAGGAGCTGATCCGACATGATCTCAACGACGTTCGATAGACACGTGGTCCTGATCGTCGATGACATGCCCGACAACCTGGCCATGTTGTCCGATGCGCTCGATGAAAGCGGCCACATCGTCCTCGTCGCCACGGACGGACTGGCGGCGCTGGAGCGGCTGGACCACATCACGCCCGATCTGATCCTGCTGGACGCGATGATGCCCGGCATCGACGGTTTCGAGACCTGCCGCCGCATCAAGCAGGTCAAGCGCGTGGCGCATGTGCCGGTGGTGTTCATGACGGGCTTGTCGGAGACCGAACACGTGGTGCGCGGCTTCGAGGTGGGCGGCATCGACTACGTGACCAAGCCGATCCGTCCGCAGGAAGTGGTGGCGCGCATCGGCGCGCATATCCGTACCGCGCGCATGATGACGCAGACGCGCGGCGTGCTGGAACATGCCGCCCATGCGGTGATCGTGCTGGGCGGCCATGGCCTGCCGATGTGGCAGACCAGCAAGGCATCACAGTGGCTGGAGAAGTATTACGGTCCGGCTGCACCGAGCAGCCACAAGTTGCCGACTCCCTTGCAGGTATGGCTCAACGAGCAGTTGGTACGGCAACGCCAGGGCGAGAGCCTGGACCGGGTGCCACCGCTGATCGTGCGACAGCAGCAGGACGAGCTGCACATCACGCTTTGCGGACCCGGGCAGGCGCATGGCGTGAGCCTGGTGCTGGAAGAAAAAACGGCGGGCGCCACCCAGCGTGGCGACGACGGCATGAGCCTGCCGCCTACCCTGGAGGGGGCGCGCCTGACGCCGCGCGAGAGCGACGTCCTGCTCTGGCTGGGCAAGGGCAAGACCAACCGCGACATCGCCGAAATCCTCGGCATGAGTCCGCGTACGGTCAACAAGCACCTGGAACATATCTTCGTGAAGCTGGGGGTGGAGACGCGTTCGGCGGCGGCGGTGCTGGCCAGGGCCAGCGTGCCATAGATCGGCAGCCGCCACAGACACGCAAACATTAGAGCAAATGCGCGCGAGCCGGTCAGGCCAGCGCGGCCAAGGCTTGTGCCTCCGATTTCAGCCCGCTGGCAAAGTATCTCTTGAGCAGCACGTCCGGCATGGTCCGCAACACAACATTGCGCATGGCAAAGCCCACCCGGGTTGACGGAACGTACATCGGGGCCAATTTGCGACTGCGATGCTGCAAGCGCAGTACGGTCGGACGCAGGCGCTGATCGTGACGCGCCAGCGCCACCTCCAGTCCAGCCGCCGAGGGTGCGGTTGGGCCTGCGGCAACACGCTGCAGTTCTTCGGCCAGTATCGACGCCGACGCCAGCGCCAGGCCCGCCCCTTGTCCCGAAATGAGCGACAGACTGTGCGCAGCATCGCCCAGCAGCAGAATGCGGCCTTGCCGCCAGGAGGCCAATTCCACCAGTACCAGGTCGTCGATGACGATCTCTTGCGGATTCTCTACCGCGTCCAGCGCGGTGCGCACGCCCGCGAAACTTCTGGCCGTGCAAGCGCGCAGCAATGACTGGCGCTGCGCCGGCGCAACGAACCCGGCCTCACGGCTGCGCCAGACATGCAGTGCGGCCAGCCGACCATCGCACAATCCATAGTATTCGGTCTGGATGCCGGGCTCGGCATAGGAAAGAAAGTCTTTTCCCAGCATCAGGCTGTCCTGCACCTCATAGCTGGCGTACCGGTAGCCCAATGGCCGGAGACAGTCGGCATCGGCGGCGAAGTACCGGCGTCGCAGCGGCGAATGCACACCATCAGCGGCAATGAGCAGATCGGCCTCATGGCAAGAGCCATCGCTCAAGGTCACGCGCACGCCACTGTCATGGTTGAGCGCCTCTTGCACGGTCACGCCGAAGCGCCATGCAATGTCCGGTTTGGGCAGCGCGGCATGCAGTTCCTGCACCAGAACGCCACGCCTCAGCGTGAGCCACTCGATACCGGCCAGCGCCTCGCGATAGTTGATGCGCAAGATCTCCCGACCTAGACGGTCGCGATAGATATGCTGTCCCATGTCGGGATAGGCCAATTCGCTCAACCGCGGCACCAGGTCCATACGACGCACGGTGGCCAGCCCCGGGCCGGACAGGCCCATCATGTGACCGCCGTTGCGCAGGGCATCAGCCTGTTCCACCATCAACACGCGCCAGCCGGCACGCTGCATCCACCAGGCAGCGGCCAGCCCGGCGATGCCGGCTCCGCAGATGACCACAAAACTCTGGCGGGACGTTTCCTCACGCATCTGCATCACTTGGTTTCTCCGAAAAAAGATCAGGTCCTGTGCCACGGTAATACACAGCTACGCCGGCCATCGCCAGCGCCAGTGCAGCCAGACCCAGCACAGCGCTATAACCCAGGCGGTGCGCCAGCCACCCACCGACGATGCCCAGCACGACGGCCATGCAGGCATCGGCGCATTGGAACAAGGTGAAATCGACTCCCGGCTGAGGGCCATCTGCACAACGCATCAGCAGCGTGTAGTTGGCTACGAAGGTGGCGGAGAGCGCCATTGAGAACACCCACACGGCCACTGCCTGCATGAGCAATGGCACAGCGCCCGCCAGGCACAGCAAGGCCAGCGCTTGCAGGGTCAATGCCGTCACCAGCGCCACGCGCGCTTGCCAGCGACGCACCAGAAGGCCGCCCAGAAGCGCGCCCGTCAAACCGGCCAATACGCCGCCTGCGCCTTGCAGCCAGGCCAGTTGCTCCAGCGGCATACCGTGATCAAGCAGGAAAGCACCGGTCAATCCCATGACCAGCCGCGGGCCGATGGCAAGCAGGATCGTCAGTACCAGGCCACGGCGCACCGTTGGACGACGCCATGCCTGGCTCAGCGACGCCGGCCTGCGCGTCAAGCTGCGAGCCACCGACCCAGGGCGCAGGAACCACCAGGGCAGGCCAAGCAGGGCAATCAGCGAGGCCAGAAGAAAACATCCCTGGGCCATTCCCCATCGCTGCGCCACCAACAGGAACAGCCCACCGCCCAGCAGCAGTCCGGCATAGCTGCCGCCGACCTGTGCCACGTTGACCCAGCCGCGCAGGGAAGGCTGCGACTGCTCTATCGCGAAGCCGTCGCAAGCCACATCAATGCTGGCGGCCAGCAGTGCGGCCAGCGACAGGGCCACCATAACCAGTCCGACCTGTCTGCCCCCGCCTGCGGCCATCAGTGCAAACAGCGCCGCCAGCATCAACTGCCCACCCAACACCATCTGGCGTGAGCGAGCGGCGCTACCGGCGGGCAAGCGCCAGCGTTCTATCCATGGTGCCCAGGCGAATTTGAGCGCCCATGGCAGCATCAGCAAGGACAGCCACCCCAGCTGCTGCAGCGAGGCACCCTGGCTGCGCAGCAGGGCCGGCAAGGCTTGCGCAGCCACGCCCGTCACCAGGCTCTGGGCCACGTAGACACCGGCGATGGCGACCAGCAGGAACCCGGCCCGGTCCCCAGTGCTGGTAGTCTCGCTCCGGCGCATCAGTAGGCGTAGCTCAGCGTGACGCCCAAGCTGCGGCCGCTGGCTACCTGGGCGAAGTTGCCGAGTTGCGGGCCACCGGAGAAGGCATAGGTGCGGTAAGCGCGGTCGGTCAGGTTGTGCACGTAGAAGGCCAGTTCGGTATCGGGACGGACCTGCCAGGCCAGTGCTGCATCGACGAGGGTATAGGCGGCCTGGCGCAAGGTATTGGCGGTATCGAAATATTGCGCGCCGAGATAACGCGCATTGAGCTGCGGGCGCCAGTTTCCGACAGGGGACGACAGATCCCCTTGCAAGCCGAGCCTGAGACCATGCCGTGGCGCGAACGGCATGTCATTGCTGCCGCAGGCAGTACAGGCGCTGGAGGCGACATAGCGGGTGAAGCGCGCGCGATTGATGAAACCGGATGCGTTCAATGTCCATTGCCGGCTCAGGCTCCAGGCCAGATCGAATTCGACTCCGGTAGAACGGCTGTCGCCGACGTTGCGCAGCGATTGATAGCCGACGCTGTCGCCCTGGTACAGCTGGGCATCCTTGATGTCGATGCGGTAAGCGGCGATGCTGCCCTGGACGTGCTGTGCGTTAAACCGGGTGCCGACCTCGACACTGGTGGCGCGCTCGCGCGAGAATGCGCGTGCGTCGGCCACGCTGCTGGGCGCCAGGTTGTATCCGCCTGGTTTGTAACCCTGCGTCAGGCTGCTGTAGAGACGCCATACCGGGTCGAGCTTGAAGCCGGCCGAAAGACGCCCCAGTACGCTACCCTCGCCGGTGCTGTTGGTACCGCCGAAGGGCTGCTGGGCAAAGGTGGAGAAATCGAGCGCGGTTCCGCCAAAGGCCGTACGGGCACGGTCTCGGCTCCAGCGCATGCCGCCCGAGAGATTCAGCGCATCGGTGGCGTGCCAGGTCAGGTCGCCATAGGCGGCCACCGATTCGGTCTCATTATGTGATCGCGTGTCGATCGCGTTGACGCCAAACAGCGGCAAGTCATTGTGATAGCGCCGGCTCTGGCCCGTCGCCTGCCGGTACAGCCCGAACAGGCCATCCCAGGCGCGGCCCGGGCCTTGCGATGCGAGGCGGATCTCCTGCATGTCCTGGCGCCAGTTCTCGGGTTGAGCAGTGTAGTAAGGACCAAACAGATAGCTGCGATCCGTCTCGGCCTGCTGCCAACCAGCCAGCGCCGAAAGCTTCCATGGCCCCATGTCGTAGACGGCAGCCAGCGATTGGCTATCACCGCAACGCCGTTGTGAAAAGTCCGCCAGCGATTTGGGCATCCCGCTCTGCACATAGATCTTGCGGCTGTCGATGTCATTGAAGGCGACATAGGCATCCTGGCTGGAACGCGCGCACTCGTGGCCGGCCGCCAGGCTCGCTTGCCACCCGGCCCCTGAAGGGGCCAGGCGCAACTTGACCATGCCGCTGCTGCTGCGCACGCCGCCCTGGCGACTGGCGCCGGTAGCAGGATTATGCAGGTCGCCCGGGGCATTGTCGTGACGCAGCGCCACCGAGGCATACAGCATGTCCTTCACCAGCGGCAGAGCCAGCGTGCCTTCCAGCAAATTGCCGTCACGGCTGGACCAACCGGTGCGCAAGCGTGCGCGTACGGTATTGTCGGGCTGGCGCGTGGTCACGTTGATAACGCCGCCCTCGGCGCTCTTGCCGTACAAGGTTCCCTGCGGCCCTTTGAACAATTCGACGCGCTCCACTTCCAACAGCGACTGGTTCACCAGGATGGGCATTTGCGGCACCCCATCCACATACAGCGTGAGTGCGGGATTGTAGAAGTCTTGCGCCGACGTGACGCCGCGCACGCTGATGAGCGGATAGTGCAGCGATCCGCTACCGGCCATCTGTACACCCGGCAGGACGCGTCCCAGGTCCTGGGTGCTGCGCACTTGTGCATCGTCGAGCTCGGATTGCTCAAGCACCACCACGCTGCCGCTGACGCTCTCCAGGGTCTGTTCGCGCTTGTTGGCCGTGACGATCACGGGTGCCAACCGTGTGCGCTCATCGGCGGTGCCCACCCCCGCCTCCTGTGCCAGGACCGGGCTGCCCCACGCCGTGCAAGCTGCAGCGACGGCGGTGCGCAGCAAGGGATATGCAGCGCCATACATCATTTTTCTCATATTCACTCTCCGTGTATCATGATGATAATGAGAATTATTATTATCTTTGACGGCAACCGGTGAACGGTTTCACGACCGTCTTGACGGTTTCGAGGATTTTTCATATGGATCAGCACCACGGCGGCTGGAGTGTGGCCGAGGACGGCAGCATTAGCATGGAACATCACCCGCTGTTGCCGCGCGTTGTCCTGCCCGCTGAATGGGCCGACATGATGAAGGTGGATGAGCTTGCGGGCGGCATCAGCGTTACCAGCTGGCACGGCCACCCGCACCAGCCACTCGATGTGATAGCGACAGGACCGGCGCTGTTCTGCGTAGCTCTGCTGCTGGAAGGCCGGGCCGCCATGGCGCTTGATGGCGGTCCCCTGCTGGAGCTTGAGGCTGGCATGGCGGTCATCCAGACCGCCGACCGGCCAGTCACCGGACGCTTCTGCGTAGCGGGCAGCGCGGCCATCCGGCTGGTGGACATTCGCTTCACACACCAGGCATTGGCAGAGCTCGGTGGCCGACCGTTGTCGAGCCTGCAGCGCGATCTGCTGCGCGATTGCAGCCTTCCCGAGGTTGGTGCACTGATGGGTGGCTTGCAGGCGCCGCCAGTCTTGCTGCGCATCGCCACCGAGATCTTGCAGTGCGATTTGAGCGGCGATCTGCGCTCCCTGTATTTGCGCTCCAAGGCGCTGGAGACACTGGCGCTGCTGCATCAGCACCTGCGCTGCGGCATTCGGGGCCAAGTGGGTACGCGAGAGCAGCGGCAACTGGAGAAGGCACGCCAGTTGCTGGAACAGCGCTACGCCGAGTCATGGAGCATCGACAGGCTGGCGCAGGAAGTGGGATTGAACCAGAAGAAATTGCAGGCGGGATTCCGGGTCCTGGTCGGGCGCACCGTCCATGCCCATCTGCGCGAGCTTCGACTGCATGCAGCGGCGACCATGTTGGCCGAGGGCATGGGAGTGGCTGATACGGCCATGGCAGTGGGATTTTCCAACCTTAGCCATTTCAGCAAGAGCTTTCGCCAGAAGCATGGCGTGACGCCCAACCTATGGAGGCAGCACGCGCCAACCGGTGCGCGCCGTCTGTCGTAGGGCAGATGCTGCCGAAGCCTCTCGCCCTTTACAGCCGGAAATTTTGGCCCCGCCTGTGCTCTTCGCATTGTCCCTTGGTGAAAGGAGCGAACAAGAATATCACACGTAAACCGATACTTTGCCCTATCCTTGCACAGGGCACTTACGCCCATCATTACCGAAGCAAGGAGGCAACATGCCCAAGAAAGAGAAACTGGACCCGGAAACTGAAGCCCTGATCCAATGGTGTACCGAAGTCGAGCAATTCCTGGTCAAGGGCGGCGCCACGCTGGACCAGGCACAGGAGCACATCGAAGAACAGGTGGAATGGTTCACCGACCTCTACTACGATGGCCTCACCCCGGAAGAAGCCGCCAAGGAAGCCCTGGCCTGACTCTTCTGCGCCACTCCCCCAACCGCATCCCGGCCCGCAAGGCCGGGATTTTCTTTGGCTGACATGCGGCATTGTGCCGCCGGGGCAGGCCAGCGGTCACAGGACAAGACACGTGAAACGCCTGTGATCTGAGCTGAACCCAGCCAATGTTACGCAGTCAGAGGACGAGCCCGGTTCAGTGATGCCAGGCTTTACAGGACACCCCACTGTTGCCCCTTCACGCGCACGCTATGCTGACAATTTTCTTTCAGACCACCCGAGATACACTTCGTATCGCCTTGCTTTGCCTGTGCGCGGCAAGCGCGCCGCTGGCAGTGGCCGAAGGCAGTGCCTTCGTTCATCCAGGCGGCTTGCACACCACTGCGGATTTCACCCGGATCAAGACCCGCCTGGCCGCCATGGACCAGCCCTGGACCGCAGGCTGGCGGCGTCTCACCGGCAACCGCCACGCCGGCCTCGACGGACAGCCGGCAGCGGTTCCGGTGATCTATCGCGGCAAGGATGGAGCAGGACATGCCGAAAACTACAGCCGCCTGTTCAACGATGCCGCCGCAGCCTACGCCCTGGCCCTGCGCTGGAAAATCAGCGGTGATGATCGCTACGCTGCACGCGCCACGCTCCTGCTTGACGCATGGGCCAGCACCTTGCAGGCCATCGAAGGCAGTTCGGACCGCTTCCTGGCATCGGGCATCTATGGCTACCAGTTGGCCAACGCGGGAGAACTCCTGCGCGACTATCCACACTGGCCCGGCGGCGGCTTCAGCGCTTTCAAGGGCATGATGCTACGGGTCTTCTACCCGATGAATCACGACTTCCTGACGCGCCACAATGGGGCCCGCATCGATCACTACTGGGCCAACTGGGACCTTGCCAACATGAGTTCGATGATGGCGATCGGGATCCTGGCCGATCGCCACGACCTCTACCAGGAAGCCGTCCGCTACTTCAAGCAGGGAGCAGGCAATGGTGCCATCAACAATCTGGTCTGGACGCTCTATCCCGACGGTCTTGGCCAGATTCAGGAGAGTGGCCGCGACCAGGGACACAGCCTGCTGGACCTGGCCCTTGCGGGCACGTTCTGCCAGATGGCCTGGAACCAGGGTGATGACCTGTTCGGGTACGAGAACAATCGACTGCTGCGCGGTGCCGAATATGTGGCGCGCTACAACCTGGGCGATGCCGTCCCCTTCACACCCTATCACAACAGCGACGTGACGCAGGAAACCATCTCGCCCACAGGCCGTGGCGAACTACGCCCCATCTGGGAACTGCTGTACCAGCACTATGTGGTGCTCAAAGGCCTGCCCGCACCCGCCTTGCAACGCTTCGCCGAGAAGGTGCGGCCGGAAGGCGGCGGCGGCGACTACGGACCCAACAGTGGTGGTTACGACCAGACCGGCTATGGCACCTTGATGTACACCTTGCGTTAGCAAGCCGCCCCTCCGGCAGCGCCACGCATTCAGAGGTGCGCTTGGCCTGCCGTATTACTTCCGCGCAAACCGTGTCGGTACCCGCCGCAAGGCGTCATACAAGGGCCGGCAGGATTCGGCCAGACGCTCCAGGCTGGCCTCGCGCAAGGCATCCAGATCGACCGGCGCGCTGCCCGCCAATCCCGCCCAGCTCAGCAGTGCGCCAAAGGCTTGCGGTGTATCGAACATGCCGTGCAGGTAGCTACCCAGGATCTGCCCGTCGTCCGATTGCGCACCCTCGCCGCGCCCCTCGATGACGAACGCAGGACGCGCCAGCGCCGGGCCGGAAGACACGCCCATGTGGATCTCGTAGCCGCTGACCGTTGCAGCCGTCTCACTGAAGACACAGTGGCCGCTAACCTGCAGCAGCTTCTTGTCTCGCCTCAGTTCGGTACGCATCGGCAGCAGGCCGAGACCGACACTGCTGCCGGGCACGCCTTCCACACCATGCGGATCATCCACGCTCTCCCCCAGCATCTGGAAACCGCCACAGATTCCGATCAGCTTGCCGCCATAGCGCAGATGACGGGCAATGGCCGCCTCCCAGCCATGTTCCCGCAGCCAGTGCAGATCCCCGCGGGTATTCTTGCTGCCGGGCAGGATGATGAGATCAGCCGGCGGCACCGGCTGGCCCGGGCCAATGAAGCGCAGATCGACATCGGGATGGGCGCGCAGTGCATCGAAGTCGGTATGGTTGCTGATGCGCGGCAAGACCGGCACCACGATACGGAATTGGCCGCGACTCTCCTGCGTGGCTGCCACCGCATCCTCGGCATCCAGGTGCAACCCATGCAGGTAGGGCAGCACCGCCAGCACGGGCTTGCCGGTGCGGGCCTCGAGCCAGTCCAGCCCCCCTTGCAGCAGGCTGATGTCGCCACGGAAGCGGTTGATGACGAAGCCGATCACGCGTTCCCGTTCGCTCTCGGAAAGACAATCGAGCGTGCCGCTCAGGTGCGCAAAAACACCACCCCGGTCGATATCGGCCACGATGATGACGGGACAATCGACCGCTTCGGCAAAACCCATGTTGGCAATGTCGCGCGCGCGCAGATTGATCTCGGCCGGACTGCCGGCGCCTTCCACGATCACGCAGGCATATTGCGAGCGCAGCCGCGCATAGGATTGCAGCACGGCCTGCATGGCTTCGGTCTTGTAGCGGTGATAGTCACGGGCGTTCATATCGGCGCGTACCTTGCCCTGCACGATGACCTGGGCGCCGGTATCACTGGAGGGTTTGAGCAAGACCGGGTTCATATCGGTGTGCGGCGCGATGCCGGCGGCCTGCGCCTGCAGGGCCTGAGCGCGTCCAATCTCGCCACCGTCGCTGGTCACCGCACTGTTCAAGGCCATGTTCTGCGGCTTGAAGGGAGCGACGCTGATCTCATCCTTCTTCAGCAGGCGGCATAACGCAGCGGCCAGAGTGCTCTTGCCGGCATCCGACGTGGTGCCCTGGATCATCAGGGTATGAAAAGGAAAATCAGCCACGTTGACTCCATCTGTTCAGGGCCTCTTGCAGGCGTACCCAACCCGCCTCATCCGGCGGCAGTCCGAGGCGGATACCACCAGCACCGCGCGTGAAAAGGCGCACCCAGATGCCGGCGCGCGCCATCGCTTCATGAAACGCCGGCGCCTGAGCTTCGGGCCACCACTGGAACAATGCCGTGCCACTGGCGCGGATGTCATGCTGCGCCAGCAGCGCATGCAGGCGCGCGCCTTCGGTCAACAGGGTCTGTCGCGTCGCAGCCTGCCAAGGGCGGTCGAGCAGTGCCGCGCTGCCGATCTGCTGGGCCGGACCGCTGATGGACCACGGCCCGAGCCAGTCAGCCAGCGCATCCAGCAAAGGGGCTGCCGCCCCGACAAAGCCCAGCCGCAAGCCCGCCAGCCCGAAGAACTTGCCGACCGAACGCAGCACGATCAGGCCCGGCTGGTGGCTGTGTGCGCACACGCTGTAACCATTGACGGTATCGCCGAAGGCTTCATCGACCACCAGCCAGCCCCCCCGCCCGGCCAGCAGGGCCGCCCAGCGCAGCAGGTCCGCCGGCGCGACCAGGGCACCGGTCGGATTGTTGGGATTGCACAGCACCAGCACCTCGCACGATGTCTCGCGCACGGCCTGATCAAGATCGGCGTACGCGACTTCACGCACGGCATGCCCCGTACGCCGCCAGCAGTGCGCATGTTCCGCGTAGATGGGGGCTGCCACCACTACCTGTGCAGGGCGGCGCTGTTGTTGCAGACGCAGTTGCGGCAGCGCCTGAATCGCCGCCTGGGTGCCTGCCACGGCCAGCAGACGCGGCGCATCGTAATACGCACAGGCCGCTTGCTCCAGCGCGTGTGACGGCTCGGGCAGGCGGTGCCAGGCGTGCGCCGCCGGTGCAGCTGCCGGGTAGGGTCGCGGGTTGATGCCGGTGGAGATATCCAGCCAGTCACTGCGCGGACGACCATAATGGCGGGCCGCCGCGTCGAGGTTGCCACCGTGCTCAAGCATGGCTCGCCCCCACCCCGGTGACCAGGCTCAGCAGCGCCAGGGCGCCCACCACGGCCAGCCAGAGCGCCGTGCTCATGGCCACCAGGCGCCAGGCACGGACGATATCCGGTCCCTGCGGCGGCAGGCCCGATCCCAATGGCGGGCGCTCTTCGAGCTGGCCGTCATACCGGGCCGGACCGCCCAGGGCCAGGCCCAGTGCTCCGGCGCCCGCCGCCATCACCGGACCGGCGTTGGGGCTGCTCCACGCAGGCGCCTGCGTCTTCCAGCAATCCAGCGCCTGGCGACGCTGGCCCAGCCAGGCATAAGAGCAGGCGGTCAGTCGCGCAGGCAACCAGTTGAGGGCATCATCAATGCGCGCCGCGGCCCAGCCGAAATAGAGGAAGCGCGCATTGCGGTAACCCCACATGGCGTCCAGGGTATTGGCCAGGCGAAACAGCAAGGCGCCCGGGCCACCCGCCACCAGGAACCAGAACAAGGTACCGAAGACGGCATCGTTACCATTCTCCAGCAGCGATTCGACCCCGGCCTTGGCCAGCTCGGCTTCGTCGGACTGGCGCGTCTCACGGCTGACGATCAAGGAAGTCAGCCGCCGCGCCAGCGGCAAGTCCCGCTGCGCCAGCGCCTGTGCAATCGGCAAGGTATGCTCGCGCAGGCTGCGCAGTCCGATGCAGAAATACAGCAGCACCGCATGGATCCATGCCGCCATCCAGACGGGCAGCGCGGCCAGCAGCCAGGTGCAGGCCAGTACCGGCGGCAACACTGCCAGCGACCAGGCCAGCACGCCACGCAGGCGCAAGGCCGGGGCGTGATTGAGCCGCGCTTCGATGCGCTTGGCCAGATTGCCGAACCCGACCAACGGATGCCAGCGCCGCGCTTCCCCCAGCAGCAGATCCAGGGCCAGGCCCAGCGCCATCAGCAGCGCCAGCCAGGGCAAGGACAAGCCGCTCAGCACGCGCTGTCCTTGAAGGTCAAGGGCAAGCCGGCGGCGACCCATTGCACGCGTTCGCACAGCGCAGCCACGGCCTGGTTCAGCCGCCCCGCCTCATCGACGAACCAGCGCGAGATGGCCCCCTGCGGCACGATGCCCATGCCGACTTCGTTGGACACCAGGATGACGGTCCCCTGCACTTCCTCCAGGGCCAGCAGGAAATCGGCGCGTTGCTGCGCGAAGGCCGGGGGCGGCGTGACCGGTCCCAGTTCCGGATAGTCCACGCCCTCGGCAAAGAGCAGGTTGGCCAGCCAGACGGTGAGGCAGTCGACCAGCACCACGGTCTCGGGCCGGCTCAGGCAGCGCAGTGCGTGGCCCAACGCCAGTGGCTCTTCCACGGTACTCCAGTGTGCACCCAGCGCGCGGCGGCGTTGCTGGTGATGGGCGATGCGCTCCTGCATCTCGGCGTCGTCGCGGTTGGCGGCGCGACTGGCGGTGGCCAGATAGACGATCTCGCGCGCGCCGCCGCGTGATGCGGCCAGCGCCAGGCGTTCCGCATGGGCGCTCTTGCCGCTGCGGGCGCCGCCAAAGATGAGGCTGCGGTGTCGGTTCGAGGATGCGGTGGTCATGCTTGCAGGTCTCCTTGCACGGGCCAGCGGTCTTCAAAGACCAGGTCTTGCAGGCGCTGGCGGCTGGCCCACTGCTCCTGTTCCAGCATGGGCTTGTCATAGAAAGCGGGGACGTGACCCAGACAGAGTACGGCGACCGGTTCGGCGCCCTCGGGCAGGTGCAGCAAACGGGCCAGCGCGGCCGGTTCGAACAGCGACACCCAGCCCATGCCCAGCCCTTCTGCGCGCGCGGCCAGCCACATGTTCTGCAAGGCGCAGGACAGCGAGGCCAGGTCCATCTGCGGCAAGGTGCGACGACCGAAGACATGGCGCTCGCGCTGATCCATGAGCGCAGCCACCAGCAATTCGCCACACTCGCGGATGCCTTCCACTTTCAGACGCATGAACTCGTCCTCGCGCTGATCCAGTGCGCGGGCAGTGGCGATGCGTTCCTGTTCCACCAGGGCATGGATCTGCTGGCGCAGCGCCTGATTGCGGATGCGGATGAAGCGCCAGGGCTGCATGAAGCCCACGCTGGGGCCCTGATGGGCCGCCTGCAGCAGGCGTTCCAACAGCTCGGGCGCGACCGGGTCGGGCAGGAAATGGCGCATGTCGCGGCGCTCGCGGATGACGCGATAGAGCGCATCGATCTGCGCCTGAGGATAGCGATGCGAAACAGTTTGCGTCATGGCGCCCCACCAAGCAGCGCCGCTACCGTCCGTGGCGCCGAGCGGAAATACGCATGCAGATAGCTGGCCGTGACCTGACCGCGACGATAGACCACCTCCCCTTCCGAGGAATCGAAGAGTCGCTCGCCACGCGCCATGAACTGCGCCCCGACCACCGCCCGCGAATAGTGGAAGGTATGGCAGCGCAGATGCTCGCCCACCGCACCGGGCAGGTTCAGTTGCAGAGTCTGGTAACCCAGACCTTGCAGGCGCGGCTGCACCGTCGCCTGGCCGGGCAGGATGCCGCACAGCTGGCCGCTGCTGCCGTCACCGGCGATGACGGTCTCCAGCAGGAACAGCATGCCGCCGCATTCGGCATAGAGCGGCTTGCCGGTCTCGGCATGGGCACGCAGGCTGGACTGGGTGCGCTGCGCGACCTGCAAGGCCGGCAGGTGCAGTTCGGGATAACCGCCCGGCAACCAGACCGCATCGCAATCGGGTAGTGCTTCATCGGCCAGCGGCGAGAAGAAGCTCACGTGCGCACCCATCAGCGCCAGCAGATCGAGGTTGGCGGTGTAGATGAAGGAAAATGCCAGATCGCGCGCCACGGCGATGGTCTTGCCCTCCAGGAGGCGCGGGAAGGCGCGTTCCGGCGGAGGCGTACCGAAGTCCACCGGCGCGGGCAGATTGGCCAGTGAAGTCGCTGACATTCTTTCGGCCACGGCATCCAGGCGTGCCTCCAGATCGGCGATCTCGGGCGCGGCCACCAGGCCCAGATGGCGCTCCGGCAAGGCGAACTGCATGTCGCGCTGCAGCCCCGTCAACAGTGGCACCGAGGGCCGCGCATTCTGCAAACCCTGGCGCAACATCTGCGCATGGCGCGGGCTGGCTACGCCATTGGCCAGTACCCCGGCAAACTTGAGCTCGGGACGATAGGCCAGCAGGCCCTGCGCCAGTGCGCCGATGGTCTGGCCCATGCCGCGCGCATTGATCACGGCCACGACGGGAATGCCCAGCAACTGGGCCAGGTCGGCACTGCTGGGCTCGCCATCGAAGAGGCCCATCACGCCCTCGACCAGCAGCACATCCGATTCGGCGGCAGCCAACGCCACCTGGCGGCGGCAATGATCTTCGCCTCCCAGCCACAGATCAAGGTTGATCACCGGCTGGCCACTGGCTTGCTCCAGCACCATCGGATCGAGGAAATCGGGGCCGGTCTTGAACACCCGCACGCGCTTGCCCTGCTGCCGGTACAAGCGGGCCAGGGCGGCGGTGATGGTGGTCTTGCCGTGGCCGGAAGCCGGGGCCGAGATGAACAGGGCCGGGCAGCGGTAATCCGGATGCGTCATCAGAATTCCACGCCTTTCTGCGCTTTCACGCCCTGCTCCTTGTAGGGATGCTTGAGCGGGCGCATCTCGCTGACCAGATCGGCCTGCTCGATCAGCGCCTCCGGTGCATGGCGACCGGTGACGACGATGTGCAGCATCTCGCGGCGCGCCGCAAATACCCGCAGTACTTCCTCCAGATCCAGATACTGGTATTTGAGGACGATGTTGAGTTCATCCAGGATCACCATGTCATAGCCGGGGTCCTGGATCATGCGCACGGCCTCGGCCCAGCCACGTGCAGCGGTGCGCATGTCGGCCTCACGGTCCTGGGTGTCCCAGGTGTAGCCTGCGCCGACCACATGGAAGTCGCATCGCGCGTGGCTGCCCAGAAAGTCACGTTCGGCGCTGTAGAGTGCGCCCTTGATGAACTGCACCACGCCCAGCCGCATGCCGTGGCCGAGGATGCGCATGCCCATGCCGAAGGCGGCGCTGGACTTGCCCTTGCCGGTGCCGGTGTTGACGATCAGGAGGCCCTTCTCCTTCCGGGCGGCGGCCTTCTTCTTTTCGAAGCCTTCCTTGTGACGCTGGGTCATGCGCTTGTGCGATTCGGGGTCGGTTTTCATGATGTGCTTCTTTCTTGATGCTGCTGCGAAATCAATGCCAGTCGGTCGCCGTCAGCGAGGACAGCAATTGCGCCACACGTGCGCGGCTGGGATGGTAACCGATGAAGACCAGCTCCGAAGTCCCGACCCGCTTGCCGCCACCGGCCTCGGCCACCACCGCACGCGCCCGCACGGCTTGCAGCAACTGGGTACGTCCGTGGCCGGCGACGATGAAGCCCTTGCTGCGCAGGATGGGCTGGTCCAGCGCCACGGCGACCACGGCGCGGCGCAGGGCTTCGGCATCCTGCGCATCGGTGCTGCGCAGCGTGAAGGATTGCCAGCCGGGGTCCTGCTCGTGGAAATGCTTGTGGGTGGACAAGCCGTGGCTGTGCGCCCCCAGGCCGGAATGCGCATGGCCGTTGAAGCGCCACTGCTCGGCCGCCACCGTGGCGCGCTCGCCCGGCATGGCCACCGGCGTGTAGTGATGATGCACGCTCGTACCGGCCTGGTGCAGCCGCAAGCCCAGCGCCAGACGGATATCCAGTCGCGCATCATAGGCCAGCTCCAGGAAGCGCACGTTGGGCGCCAGTGACCGTACCGTTTGCTCTGCTTGCAGCAAGGGCGCTTCGTCCATGCCGTCGATCTTGTTGAGCACCACCACGTCGGCGCACTCCAGTTGCCGGGCGAACAGCTGCGCCGTGGCATCGCGTACGGCATCGCCGCTGGCGAAGGCTTGTTCCAGCAGGAGCGGCGTGTCGACCACGGCCAGCGTGGCGTCCAGCACGAAGTGCGGTGCCAGTTCAGGGGATTGCAACACTTCCATCACCGCACTGGGCAAGGCCAGACCGGAAGTCTCGATGAGCACATGGTCGATCTGCGCGCGGCGCGCGGCCAGGGCCAGCATGGCGGGAACGAAATGTTCATCGTCGCCATAGGCGATGAGGCCATGGGCGAAATCCTGGATCTGCACCTGGCCCTGCGCATCGCCTTCGGCGCGCAACAGGTCGCCATCGATGGCGACCTCGCCGAACTCGTTGATGAGCAAGGCCAGTCGCCGCGACTGGCGACGCTGTACCAGGCCGCGCAGCAAGGTGGTCTTGCCCGCCCCCAGAAAGCCCGTGACCACCGTCACCGGGATCGGCGGCAAGGCAGGCGGCATGGACGACTGAAGACTGGCCATGCTCAGGCTCCGGCCAACGCTGCCAGTTGCGCCTGCAGGGTGGGCACATCGTGCGCCACCTGCGCATAGGCCAGTCCAGGTCGACGCACCGTCACCAGAGGGATGCCCAGGGCGCGCGCAGCCGCGACCTTGGCCCGGTAGCCCCCGGCCTCGCCGGAATCCTTGGTCACCACGCAGTCGATACCCCAGTCGCGCCACAGCGCTTCATTGAATGCCTGCGAGAACGGTCCCTGCATGGCGCACAGGTGGGCGCGCGGCAGGCCCAGTTCCAGTGCGCGCCGGAGGAAGTCCGGATCGGCCGTGACGCGGGCGAACCATTGCTTGCCCGCCGCGCCGGGTGCCCCCAGGAAGCTGCCCAGATCCTTGGAGCCGGTAGCCAGGAAAATGCGGCGGCCCAGGGCGATGGCGCGCCCGGCGGCTTCTGTCATGTCGGCGCAGACATAGGGGTCATCGGCAGCGATCTCGCTCGGACGTTCATAGCGCAGATACGGCAGGCCCAGCTCCTGCGCCAGCATCATCAACTGCTGCGACATCTGCACCGCAAAGGGATGGGTCGCATCCACCAGCACCCGCGCCTGGCTGTCGCGCAGCGCTTGTCGGCGCGCCTCCACACCCTGGCGGCCGGACCAGACCTGGGCACCCGGACAATCCTGGCTGGCCAGTTCGCCGCCATAGGCGGTCGCCGTGGAAATGACCACGCGCTCGCCCTGCCCGGCCAGTTCGCGCGCCAGCTGGTTGCCGTCACTGGTGCCCGCAAAGACCCACACCGCCCGGCGCGGCAGTTGTGCCGCCTCAGGCGCCTGCGCCTGTTCGCTCCAGTCGTTGTAGCCGCGCGGGGTAAAGATCCAGTCGCGCTTGCGCTGCGTAAAGCGGTTGCCGATGACGATCGAGGTCAGCATGTCGAACTGCAGGCCGGGCAATTCATCCAGGCGATGAATGGAGACCTGCTGCCCTGGGCGATAGGCATTGCGCACCACCCCGCACAGGGTATGCGGGGCCTTGTGTTCCAGCATCAGTTGCAGGATGCGGTAGACGCCCTCCTGCCGTCCCGCGCTCTGCACGTTGTAGAGCACGCAGGCCAGGTCCGCCTGGGCGATGTGACTGGCGCGCTGCTCGATCCATGACCACGGGCACAGCAGGTTGGACAGCGACAAGGTGGCGAAATCATGCGACAGCGGCGAACCCAGCAGCGAGGCGCAGGCATTGGCCGAGGTCACGCCGGGGATGATATTGACCTCGAAGCTATCGTCCTCGCGCATGTCGTCGAAGGCCAGGGCGGCCATGGCGTAAATGCCGATGTCGCCGCTGGAGATCAGGGCCACGCGCCGCCCCGCACGGGCCTGTTCGATGGCCAGCAAGGCGCGCTCGCGCTCCTGGGTCAGCGGCGGAGTATGAATCTCCTTGCCCTCGATATGCGCGGCGATCCAGCGCAGGTACAACGCGTAGGCGACGATGACCTCGCTCTCGCGCAAGGCTTCAATGGCGCGCGGGATGATCATCTCTTCGAAACCGGGGCCGACCGAGACCAGGTTCAATACGCCTTTTTTCTTGACTGCTTCCATCGGGTTTCCTGCAAATGATTTACGGATTTTCCATGAAACTGCGCCAGCCATCGCCATCATCGACGATGGCCACGGTCACGCCCTCCAGCGCGCTCTTGCCCAGCAACAGCCGTCCACGCGGACTGGCGATCAACGCCGCCGGCTCGCACACGCCCTCCACGCCCACGTTCTGGCGCACCCAGTCCGAGGGCTTGCCCACCCAGGCGCGCTGGGCGATTTGCTGGCGCGCGATCACGCGCAAGGGCAAGCCATGCGTAGCGCAAAAGGCCAGCAGGCCGGGTTCCCCGGCCTTGATATCGATGGTGGCCACTTCGCGCACCTGGGACAGTGCGGCACCGGGGCACTGTTCCAGTGCCTGCGCGACGGCACGGCCGATCTGCTCGGCCGAGGCCAGCTTGCGGCAGCCGATGCCCAGCACCAGCGGCTTGACGGCTTCGGTCGCGGTGGTCACCACCGGCTGCGCGCCCGTGATCTGGGCCACGCGATAGGCCAGGCTGTTGGCACCGCCTTCATGCCCTGCCAACAAGGGGATGGCAAAACGTCCCGCCTCATCCAGCACCACCAGGGCGGGATCCCGGTGCTTGTCCTGCGGCAGGCCGTCGAGGAAGCGCACGGCAATGCCGGTCGCACCAATCATGATCCACTGCCGGTGGCGGCGGTAGGCCAGGGCAAACTGCTGGCGCTGCGACAGGCCGCCCTCTGCATGAAGCCAGGGCCGGTAGAGTTCACCGCCCAGGCAGTCCTGCAAGTGCATGGCCAGTGCCACCGCCTCGGCGCGCACGGGCCACAGGCCCAGGTCTGCCGGGACGACGGGCGGATTCATGCGGCATCCTTGTTCTTCTTGACCACGCGGAAAAGGTGCGTGAAGTCCTTGGAGTACAGACTGGATTCGGCCACCTGCTCCTTGTTCAGCGCGGCACCGACCAGCATCATGGTGGTGAGATTCCACTCCCCGCGCTTGTTCTCTTCCAGCACCTTGTCGAGCCGGCCCTGATAGACGCGCTGCTCCGGCCAGGTGGCGCGATAGACCAGCGTGACGGGCGTCTCGGGGGGATAGTGCAGCAGCAGGTCGGTGACGATCTTCTTCAGGTGCGGCCCGGACAGGAAGATGCACATGGTCGCCCGGTGCGCGGCCAGCGAGGCAATCGATTCCGATTCGGGCACCGCCGAGGCACGGCCCGAGACACGGGTCAGAATCACGCTCTGCGACACTTCCGGCTTGGTCAGTTCAGCCGACACGGCGGCCGCCGCAGCGGTGAAGGACGACACGCCCGGCACCACTTCATAGGCGATGCCCAGGGCATCGAGCCGCCGCATCTGTTCCGCCGTCGCCCCGTAGATCGCCGGGTCGCCCGAATGCAGGCGCACCACGTCGATACCCTGTTGCTGCGCACGCACGTAGCAGGCCTGCTGCTGCTCCAGATCGAGTGCGGCGGTGTCGACAATCTCGGCCTCGGGGTGGCAATGTTCCAGCAAGGCGGTGGGCACCAGCGAACCGGCGTACAGCACCATACGCACCTGGCCCAGCAGGCGTGCACCGCGCAGGGTGATGAGGTCGGCGGCACCAGGACCGGCACCGACGAAATAGACTTTCATGGATTTCCTTTCGATGATGCTTGCGGCGCGCGGTGACGTTGCGCCTGCGTCGTCTTGCGGATCAGCAGCACGGCCAGGTAGCCGCTCGCCTCTGCCGCATCCAGCGTGGTGAGGTCGCTGACCAGCACTTCGCCATCCAGCCCGATGCGACGGGCAAAGCCGCAATGCTGCGCAATGTCCATCTCGCGCAGCAGCGCCAGTACCCAGGGCAGACGTGCGCCGACTTTCATCAGCACCACGATGTCGTGGCTTTCGATCTCGGCGCGCAGACTCGCTGGGTCCTCCGGGCAAGGCAGGATCAGCGTGCGCTCCTTGCCCACGCCCAGCGGCCATTCCAGCGCGGCGGCAGCAGCGGCGTAGCTGGTGATGCCGGGCAAGGTCACGCAGTCGCACTCGGGATAGAGATCGCGCACGGCGGCCAGCACGTAGCCATAAGTGGAATAGGTCAGTGCATCACCGATGGTGAGGTAGACCACCTCCAGGCCCTGCCGCAATTGTTCGGACAACTGCTGGCCGAGCTGCGCGTAATGTTCCTGCAGGACCTGACGATCCGGGTCCATGTTGAACTCGATCTCGCACAGACGGCTGCGGTCGAACTCCACGCCCTCCAGGCATTGCAGGGCCACCGACAGGTCGGCCCCGCGTGCGCGCGGAATGTAGATCAGGTCGGCACCGCGCAGCGCAGCGATGGCTGCCAGCGGCAGGTAGCCTGCGGGGCCGGGGCCGACACCGATGCCGGTCAGACGCCCGCTCATGCGCCTGCCCCCAGTTGCTCTCCATCGAGGTCGAACAGGCGCACTTCGATGCGTTGCACTGCCGGCACGCGCGCATGGGCAAGCACGGCGATGCGGGTTTCGATCTCGCGCCACAGGCGGCGCGACAGTCCGACGTCCTGCTGGCGGACCAGCGTGATGATTGCTTCCACCGTATTGGCTTCCTTCATTTGCTGCAGCAGGGTGGCGTCAAACAGCACGCCCTGCCCTGCCGTATTCATTTCTTCAGCCACGCGGGCCACGCCCTGCATGGCCATGTTGCTCTTGCTGGAATGCGTATCCCACACCCCATCCAATACCTTGGCCAGCTTGCCGGGATGCCCGGTCAGCCACAGCAGCGGCAGTGTCCTGCCCTCCTCGGCCAGCGCCTTCTGGGTGAAGTCCAGCGCATCGCCCAGGAAATTGGCGATCTGCACGCTGCGCTTGTCCGGCAGGCCCAGTGTCTGCGCCACGAAGACGCGGCCGATCTTGCCCGGCAGGTAGGCCACCGCATCCCCCGGCGCACAGGCGGCCAGGGCCACGCGGATGTAGACCTCGATGGAAGCGATCCAGGAGGCCATGGACATCGGCTCCACGATGCCGGAGGTGCCCAGGATGGAAATGCCGCCGACGATACCCAGCTTGGGATTGAAGGTCTTGGGTGCGATGGCGAGGCCCTCGCGGCAACCGATGGTCAGATCAAAACCACAGGCCGGTTCGCCCGACTGCAACTCCGCCAACACCTCTGCCACGGCGGCCCGCATCATGGCGCGCGGCACCGGGTTGATGGCGGGTTCACCGACGGCCACGCGCAAGCCCGGCATGGTGGCCGTGCCCACGCCCTGGCCCGCAAAGAAACGGATCTCCCCTGCCGCATTGCGCCGCACCTGTGCCACGATGGTGGCGCCGTGCGTATTGTCGGGATCGTCTCCGCCATCCTTGAGCACCTCGGCCTGGGCGGTATCGGCATCGATCAGCGTGACCGTCTTGATTGGTACGCTCAGATAATGCAGTCCATCCGGCAGGCTGACTTCGGCGTGCTGCACGCTCATGCCGCCCAGCAGGCGATAGAGTGCGGCGCGTACCGCTGCGGTCGCGCAACTGCCGGTGCTGCGGCCACGACGCAAGCCATTGGGGGCGAGTACGGCGAGGTCATACTCGGCCCGTTGCAGCTCGGGGGGCGCGTCCATTACTGCACACTTTCGCTCTGCGCTTCCCGGGCGACCAGCCAGGCGATGGCATCGATCATCAGGGCATTGACCACGCTGGCCGCCCAGGGCGAACCACCGCGCGTGCCGCTGTTGGTGATGCGCGGCACCTGCAGGCAGCGACGCAGTTCCTCCTTGCTCTCGCGCGTGCCGACGAAACCGACCGGCAAGCCGATCACCAGTTGCGGACGCCAGCCGTGCTCGCGGATCAGGCGTACCGCCTCGGTGATGGCGGTGGGTGCATCTCCGATGGCCAGCACCAGGTCATTGCCGAACTTCTGCCAGGCACGGCGAATCCCCGCCGCCGAGCGCGTCATGCCCAGGTTCCGGGCCATCAGGTGCGATTCTGGATCATGTACGCCGCACCATGTCTCTACGCCCAGCTGTTGCAGCACCGCGCGCTTGAGACCGGTTTGCACCATGGTCACATCAGTGACGACTCGCTTGGTGCGCAACAGCGCTTTCATCCCGGCCTGAACCGCACCAGCGGAAAAATAGATTTCATCGGCCACGGCGAAGTCGCCGCTGGTATGGACCAGGCGCTGCAAGACGGTCAGCTGCTCGGGCGGGAAGCCGCCCCAGTCGCGCCCGGCCTGGATGATTTCCATGCTCTCGGCTTCGATGGGATGCGCTACGTAAGGGGCGGTGCCACTGACGAGCGGGGCCTGCTGCTCGCGCGCAGAAAGATCGCGCACCTGCAAGTGATGTGCCCGCTGCGGCTCGCCGACCTGCTGCTCGAAACCGACGATCTGCACCCGGTACTTGCAGAGCGTGCAGTTCATGGCGGCGCGGCCTTCGGCGGCATCGCGGGCGCGTTCCAGCATGACATCGGCCACGTGCGCATGCACGCCCAGATAAGCGGCCTTGAGCACTTCCACACCCGGCTCGCGCAGCATCAGCTCGTCGGCGGCGGCATAGATGCGCTTGACCAGCACACCATCGAAGAGGAAGAACGGCAGCACCACCAGCCGCTGCCAGCCTTCACCGGCAGCCTGCGAGAGGCCATCCCGCACCAGCGGCGTGGCCGTGCCCGAGAAGCAGACTTTGACGCCGCCAAAGCCCATGCCCTCCTGCACCATGCGCGCCAGCTTGGCGATCTCGCCATTGGCATCGGGATCGGTGGTACCGCGCCCGACCAGCACCAGACAGGCATCCTGGCGATGGATGATTTCTTCAGAACCGGCCTCGGCTTCCACCACGCGCTGCTGTACCAGTTGCAGCAGCAGCGGATGCAGATCCATGGGCGCGCCGAAATGGAAATCGACCTGCGGATAATCCCGCGCCAGCGCCAGCAGTTCGGCTGGCATGTCGTTCTTGGCATGACGCGCCCCCAGCAGCACACCGGGTACCACGGCCACGTCGGTGGCGCCCTCGGCCACGCAGGCGGCGGCAGCCTCCGAGATGGTGGGCGCGGCAAATTCCAGATAGCCATGGCGCACGATGCGTCCCTCGGCGCGTTCACGCACCAGCGCTACCAGCGCCTCGAATTCGCGCAGGGCATCGGGATCGCGACTGCCGTGGCCGGCGATCACCACGGCTGACTTGCGCGGGCTATTCATGCCGTGGCTCCGCTGGCTGCTTGCGGCGGTGGTTCGATCTGGCTGGCCATGGGCGTGAGCGTGCGGATGAGCATGATGCTCATGTCGCTGAATTCCTGGTCGGCACAGTCGGCCAGCTTGCCATGCCATTCGGCGTCGCCCCGGGTGAGGTTTTCCCAGACTTCCGCGGGATGGTCCGGGCTGACCCCTTGTTGCAGCAAATAGGTAGCGATGTGACGCGGCATGAAGGAGCGCGCCGCATCCCACGGACAGGGGATGACGATGGCATTGCGTCCATCGTTCAAGACGTTCACCAGATGGCGCTTGAAGGGCTCCAGATCGCCGCGCCGGTGGAAGGTGATGAACGTTGTTTCATCAAAGCACACACGCGCCCTGGAGGCGAGGATCTGGGCCGAGGAAATGCCCGGCAGAGTTTCCACGCGATGGCCGCAGGCGCGCTCCACCCGTTCCAGATACTGGAAGCCGCTGAAGTGGATATCGCCCATGAAGACCACCACGCAGCGCTTGCCGGCGTGATGCAGGGCGGCGACTTCGTCGAGCCTGGCAACCTGATCGCGGTAACCCATCAGCACCACTTGCGCGCTGGCGGGGATGAGGTCCTTGACCACATCGACCACGGCATTGAAGCCGGCCACCACGTCGGCATTGCGGATCAGGTCCGCGCCGCGCAGGGTCAGGTAGGAATGGTCGCCGGGACCGGCGCCGATGCAGATGATCATGTTCTTTCCTTTCAGCGCGCGCCCAGTTGCGCGCGCACGGTCAACGCCAGGGCGTCGCCGGTCAGTTGTTCCAGGGTCAGGCAAGGCGCACCCAGCGCCTCGGCCAGTTGCGCCGCGCGGCCCAGGCGCAGGTAGCCGGATTCGGTATCGAGCACCAGCGCGGGCACGCCTTGCGCAGCCAGGGTCTGTGCGACTTGCAGGGTTTCGCTCCAGGGCTCGCCGCTGCTGCCGGGCAGGCTGACGTTGGCCTTGCCGTCGGACAGGATCACCAGCAGGGGCGGTGCTTCCTGCGTCTGTTGTTGCAGCATCTGCGCCGCCAGTTGCAGCGCATGCGGCAGCGGTGTGCGGCCCCCGGTGGGCAGTTCGCGCAGGCCCTGCTCGGCCAGGTCGGCGCTGCGGGTCGGGGCCAGCAGCAATTGCGCCTGCTCGCCACGGAAGGCGATCACGGCCAGCTGATCACGGCGCTGGTAGGCATCGGTCAGCAAGGCCAGGACCGCACCCTTGACTGCTTCCATGCGGCGCTGTGCGGCCATGGAACCGGAGGCATCCACGACGAAGACGATCAGGTTGGCGCCGCGTCCGCTGCGGACCTGACGATGCAGGTCGGCGCGGGTGATGCTCAGTGGCTCGCCTGTCTCACCGGCCAGGGCGCCCCGAACGGCAGCGCTGCGCAGGGTGGCACCGATGGCCAGCCGGTCCGGATTGGCGTCCGGTACGGCGCGCACGGCGCTGCCCCGGCTGGCATCGGCCACGGCACTGCGGCGGCCGCTGGCCACGTTGGCCGATGCCCGGGCCGTGGTGGCGACGCTGATCTTGCGGGCCGTTCCGGTGGCGGCGATAGCGAAGGTCTGTTGACCACCCTCGCCTTGCTGTTCTTGCGAAGCATCTTCAGACGGCGGCGGCTCGGCCGGTTCTTGATCCGGCGACTCGTCACCGCAACCTTGCTGTTGTGGCGGTTCAGGCTGGCGCGCCTGGTCGACCAGTTCATCGAGCTTGTCCTGATCCATGCCGCTCTGCTCGAAGGGCTTGCGACGGCGGCGATGCGGCAACACCAGCAAGGCGGCCTCACGCACATCGTCCGGGGTGACACGCTTGCGCGCCTGCAAGGCCGCGATGGCGCGCGCGGCCTTGTGCATGACGATGTCGGCGCGCAGGCTGGCCACCTCGAACTCGCAGCAGAGATGGCTGCTCAGTTCCAGCATGGGATCGTCCAGCACCACCTCGGCCAGCAGACCTTGCGCCTCGGCGACCTGGAGGCGCAAGGCGTCCTGCTGCGACTGCCAGCGTTCGGCAAAGGCGGCGGGATCGGATTCGAAGGCGATGCGCCGGCGTACCACCTCGGCGCGTACGGTCTTGTCGGTCGGTGCGCTCACTTCCACCATGAGACCAAAGCGGTCCAGCAGTTGCGGCCGCAAGTCGCCCTCTTCCAGATTCATGGTGCCGATCAGCGTGAAGCGCGCCGGGTGACTGATGGACAGCCCCTCGCGCTGCACCGAATTCACCCCCATGGCCGCCACGTCCAACAGCACGTCCACCAGGTGATCGGCCAGCAGATTGACTTCATCGATGTAGAGGATGCCGCGATGGGCCGCCGCCAGCAGGCCCGGCTGGAACACACGCTGGCCGCCTTGCAGGGCCTGTTGCAGATCGAGCGAACCGAGTACGCGGTCTTCGGTGGCCCCCAGTGGCAGGTTCACGAAGGGGACGGTGGCCGGAAAGTGTACTGGTGCTGTATTGCACACTGTACAGGCAGTAGCCGGCTGACCGGGCGCGCAGTGGAAGGCACAGCCCTCGGCCAGGGTGATGGCCGGCAACACCTGGGTCAGACCCCGTGCGGCGGTACTCTTGGCGCTGCCCTTGTCACCGCGCACCAGCACGCCACCGATGGACGGATCGACTGCGCACAGCAGCAGCGCCTGCTTCAGCAGCGGCTGGCCGACGATGGCGGCAAAGGGATAAGACGCGGGGCCGTTGACTGCTGCGCTCATTGCATGTCCTTGGTATGTTCGCTGCCGCGCACGGTCTCGCCGCGGGCTTCCAGCAGGGCTTCACTGTGCAGGTAGAGTGTGCGCAACTGTTCGAGTGTCTGTACCGCCGGTGTTTGCCACATGCCACGGCTGGCGGCTTCCAGCAAGCGCTCGGCGATGGCGTTCTGGGCCCAGGGATTGGCCTGTTCCAAAAACTCGCGCATGGCCGGATCGAAGCCGTAGCTCTCGGCCAGTTGCTGGTACATCCAGTCTTCCAGCACCTGCGCGGTGGCGTCGTAGCCGAACAGGTAATCGACGGTGGCCGTCAGTTCCAGTCCACCCTTGTAGCCGTGTCGACGGATGCTGGCCAGCCACTTGGGATTGACCACACGGGCACGGAAGACGCGCAGGGTCTCTTCCTTGAGGTCACGCACGGCAGCGCGCTGCGGGTCGTGACTGTCGCCGAAGTAATGGCGCGGCTGCTGGCCGGACAAGGCGCGAATGGTGGCGATCATGCCGCCGTGGTATTGCAGGTAGTCGTCGCTGTCGAAGAGGTCGTGCTCGCGGTTGTCCTGATTGTGCAAGGCGACCTGCACGCCGGAGAGGCGCTGGCGGAATGCCTCGCGCTGGTCGGTGCCCTGCACCTTGCGACCATAGGCGTAGCCGCCCCAGTTGATGTAGGCCTCGGCGAAGTCGGCCTGGTCCTGCCAGTTCCTTTCCTGAATCAGAGGCAGGATGCCGGCGCCGTAGCTGCCCGGCTTGGCGCCGAAGACGCGGTAGGACGCCTGGGCAGCGGCTTCGGCCTGACCCAGTCCGCTTTGCATGGCCTGCTGCAGGTCGCGCAGGTAATGCTTGCGCACGAAGTTCATGTCTTCCGGTTCATCGGCGGCAATGGCCAGCTGCACGGCATCGTCGATCAGTTCGATCAGTTGCGGGAAAGCATCGCGGAAGAAGCCGCTGATGCGCGTGGTGACGTCGATGCGCGGGCGCTGCAATTGCTCCAGCGGGACCAGCTCGACACCGGCGACATGCCGGTTGCCCTCGCGCCAGACCGGGCGCGCGCCCATCAGCGAGAGGATCTGCGCCACGTCATCACCGTGGGTGCGCATGGCGCTGGTGCCCCAGATGCTGATGGCCACGCTCTCGGGATAGTCGCCGCTTTCGCGGTGGTGACGCTGAAGCACTTCGCGCGCCAGTTGCTGGCCCACGCGCCAGGCCGATTGCGAGGGCACGCTGCGGGGATCGACCGAATAGAAATTGCGGCCGGTGGGCAGGATGTGCGCCATGCCGCGCGTAGGCGATCCACTGGGACCAGCCGGGATGTAGCCACCGCGCAGGCCATTGAGCAGGTTGCCGATTTCTTCGTGGGTGCGTTGCAGACGCGGCGCCAGTTGTTCGCAGGTGAAGGCGAGGATGCGGCCCAGGGCGCGGGTATCGGTCGGCTTGATCGTCGCTACCGGTGCGGCACGTTTTTGCGGAGCAAGCGGTCGCGCCATGGCGCGCATGCCGCCCAGCACGCTGCCTGCACTCTTTTGCAGGGTGGGTTGCAGGCGCGGTTTTTCTTCGACGGGCGCGGTGAACAAGGGCGCCAGCAGCGACTGGATCACGCCATCGATGGCCTGCACGGCAAAGTCTTGCTGCTGCAGCGACTGCATCAGCGACAGGCACAGTGCGTCGATGGCTTCGAGCGCATCGGCACGGGTGACGATGGCGCGACCGGCAGTGCGCGCGAGGGCGTCATCGATGTTGAGGCGCCGTCCCTTGTGCTCCAGCAGCATGTCCAGCGACAGGCCGAAGAGGCGCGCCACCTCTTCCTGCAGGCCCGGCAAGTCCTGATTGGGCAGGCGCGTGAGCGCCACCAGCATGTCGGGCAGCTGCGCTGCATCGGGCATGCGGCCGAGGATGTGCAGGCCGTCGCGGATCTGGGCCGCGCCCAGTTCGCACAGGTAGCCATCGAGATCCTCGATCAGGTGCGCCACACCGGCACCGTCCAGTTCGGTGAGGGCATGGGGCAAGGTGCCGTCTTCGTGGGCGTGGTCGTGCGGGTGATGGTGGTCATCATGGTGGTGATGTCCATGATGATGGTGATCATGATCGTGATGAAGCAGCTTGTATTGCAGGTCCGACTCCAGATTGGTCTGTCGCACCAGCTCCCAGATCTGCTGCTGCAACAACGGCAGCTTGGCAGGATCGAGCACCTCGACCTGGTAATACTCGTCCACCAGCTGCGTCAGCTGGGCCAGCGCGCCGTAGCTGTCGGCGGTGGTCATCGGTGGGGTCAGGTGATCCACCACCACGGCGTGGGCGCGGCGCTTGGCCTGCGAGCCTTCGCCGGGATCGTTGATGATGAAGGGATAGAACAGCGGCACGTCACCCAGCAGGGCATCCGGGAAACATTCTTCAGACAATCCCACGCCCTTGCCCGGCAGCCACTCCAGCGTGCCGTGCTTGCCGACGTGGACGATGGCATCGGCGCCCCATTCTTCATCCAGCCAGCGGTACAGGGCGTAGTAGTGATGCGTGGGCGGCAGATCGGGCTGGTGGTAGATGGCGTCCGGGTCCATGCCGTAGCCGCGCGGCGGTTGCAGGGCCACGAAGGCGTTGCCCAGGTCCAGGCCGGCAATGACCAGGTGCTGATCGTGAACATAAGCCTGACCAGGTGCGGCGCCCCACTGGCGCTGCATGCGCGTCTGCAAGGCCGCGGGCAAGGCGGCGAACCACTGCGCGTAACGCGCGGCCGGAATGCGCGCGGCGGCGCGGCGCAACTGGTCTTCGGTGAGGAGGATATCGTCGTAGGAGCAACGGTCCACCAGTTCGTGGATCAGGGCCGTGCCGGTCGCGGGCAGTTCGCCGATGGCATAGCCGTCAGCAGCCAGTGCGCGCAGCACGGCCATGAGCGACTCGGGCGCATCCAGCCCGACGGCATTGCCGATCTGCGCGGCCTTGCTGCTGGAATTGGTGAAGATGAAGGCGATGCGCTTTTGCGCATTGGGCGTGCAGCGCAGCCGCACCAGCCGCTGCGCCAGACCGGCGAGGCGGCGCACGCGGTCCGGCAGGGCCTGATACTGCACCACGCCACTGTCCGTGGTGTGCTTGAAGGACAGCGGTACGCCGATGATGCGGCCATCGAATTCCGGCAAGACCACATTCATGGCGGCATCCAGCGGGTTCATGCCGCGCGTGGAATGCTGCCACTGGTCTTGCGTCATGCCGCTGGTGATGGCTTGCAGCACCGGGCGGTCCAGCTGTTCCAGCACCGACACCGACCAGCCGGCTGGTGTGACCCCGCCTGCCGTGATCTCGCCCATGGCGAAGCTGGTGGTATTGATGATCAGGTCGACCCGGCCCCGGGCGAAATACGCCAGCGCGGGCGGCAGGTCCGCGCCACGATGAGCAGACACCCGCAGCGAGGAAGTGAAGACCGGCAGCACATCCATGCCGCGCGCCTCCAGCGCCGCGACCAGTGCATCGATGAAGGCGGTATTGCCAGAGAGCCAGTGCGCGCGGTAGAAGATGATGCCCACGGCGGGCTTGCCTGCGGGTGCGCTGGCGCGCAGGGCCAGCCAGTCATCGAGGCTGGCATCCTGTTCCAGATCGGGATGGTAGAGGCCGTGTTCCGGCAAGGCTTGCGCAGGCTCATAGCCATAGCCGCTCAAGAGCAGGCGATCCGACAGATAGCGCAACAGTTGCGCCAGATTGACGCTGCCGCCACCGTTGAAGTAGGCCAGTGCCTGCTGCTGCACGTCCGCTGCGACGGTGGAGGCTGCCGCCAGTTCGGCATCGGGTTCGCCGGTGCCGGAGAGCAGGATCAGGTGACGCCCTTGCGCACGCGCGACCCGCAACAATTCACCCACGCCGCTCACCGCACCCAGCCTGCCCAGCACCCGCAGCACGATCACCTGCGCGCTGGCCAGCTCCGAACGCAGCAGCGTGGCCAGCGTGCGCAGGGGCTGGCCTTGCTCGTCGGTACGGGATTGCAGGGCCTGCAGATCATGCCCCGCCAGTGGCGCAAAGTCGGACGGCAACTGGCTGCGCGCCGCCGCCAGCAGGGCCAGGTCGGTCGGCGCGTGGGTCAGCAGGACGATGCGGGGCAAGGGTTCAGACATCGCCGAACTCCGGTTGCGGCAGCACGTCGCCGCTGCCCAGGCGATGGAAGATGAGCTCGCTCACCTCGCGTCCGCCTTCCAGGTGCTCCACTACGACGCGCTCGATGGCGCTGGCATCCTCGCAGCGGTACCAGACCCCCTCGGGATAGACCACCAGCACCGGCGCCTGCGCCTTGCAGGCCACCATGCAGTGGGTTCGGGTGCGCTTGACGCGCAGCGCGGGGCGGGCGTCGATCTGCTCGCCCAACACGCCGAACATGGCTTCGGCCAGCACGCCATTGTCGGTACAACGCGGACCCACGCACATGAGCACGTGACGATGATGAGTTCTCATGGCTTGCTTGCTTTCTTTCCCCGACGGATCGGACCCATCAGCCGAAGCGGCGATAGAAGAAACCGCTCAGGCCGCCCAGCGCCAGCCAGAACACGGCATTGGCCGCCGCAGTGGCGCCGATGAAGGCTTGCGCCAGTTCTTCCGGCGCCACGCTGCCGTGCACTTCCGGTTGCGGCGCCCCGATGAAGTGCGGTGCCACCAGCAGCAACACGCCGATCAGCTTGCCCGGCCAGCCCCGGGTGAAGACGAACAGACCCAGGCTGGCGGCCGTCATGGCGGCGGTCATCACCCACCAGAGCTGACGCGCCTGCAGGGGCGCGGCCAGCGTGCCAGGCACTTCCGGCGGCAAGCCCAGCGAAGGCGCCACGAAGAACACGCCATAACCGGCCAGACCCCACAGCAGACCGCTGCGCCAGCTGATCTGGCGTCCGCTCAGGGCAAAGGCCGCCACCAGCATCAGCGCAAAACCGACCGCCATGCTGACGTTGGCCAGCACGGTGTAGGCGGTGCGTTCGGCACCGTCGGCGGGCTCCCAGGCTTGGGCGTCGTGATGGTGGCTGTGCTCATCGACACCGGCATGGGCATGGTCGTGCGCACCCGCCTGGGTAGCGGGTTCGCCGCCAGGGTCATGGGCTGCGGAGGCCGTCGCTTCGCCGGCCTTTTCATATTGCTCGGCCTTGAGGATGAGCTTTTCCACCTGGAATTGCTGCACCCCCGACAGCAGCAAGCCCGACAAGGCCCCTGCCACCACCACCGCCGACGCCATGCGGCGAAACACCGTCCAGTTCATGATCCGCTCCTCAGTGGCAGGGGAAACCGGCCGAGTGACGGCCATCGTGGGCAGCATTGTGCAGCTCGACGCGGGAGGCGAAGCCGGCGCCGTAGATCAGCGCCACGCCCAGCGCGAAGGCCAGCAGCGACGGCGCGATGCGGTCACGCCAGACCTGGCTGCCGGTGCGGCTGGAAGTGGAAGAGTCGGCGGTGCTGCGGGCATTGAGACCGGAGGGAGTGGACATGCGCTTTCCTTGGGCAGGTGGATGAAACGAAGGAAGCCACACGGCGAGCGCCCATGCCACATCCCGCCGTGCACCGACGGCGCCGCTCAATGCCAGCGGGACATGTTGGAAGCTTTCCGCATGATCGCCCTCCGCGATACATTCAAGAAGTTGCCACTGGCCGGTCTCCGGGCTGGCGAGCTGAAGCCTGGGGCTTCCGGACAGGCGCCTTCCCATGCGCGGGGCACAGTGGCGTAGTGCGTGTCCTTGCTCGCTTACCGTTGCGGGGGCAGCGCCGGCTTTGGCACGATGCTGAGGCATCGGCCGCACCGGCTTCCCGTTTCAATCCCGGGCGCGGCTGCACACGGGATACCAGAAGCAATGCTAAGGGGCGAAGTATAAAGGCGGGGACCGGCTTGGGCAACCGGCATTGTCAGCCTGATCGGCCAGCCGGTCGGCTGCTGGCGAACTCAGCGGGGCGCCGGCGGGATCGCGTCCGACTGCTTGTAGTACAGCCGCATGTCCGCCCCCATGCCGCGCGGGATGCGGGCCACATAGGCCGAGCGCTGGCCCGTCCGGTCGCCCTGCCCGTGCACTTCCATCAGGCACAGGTAGCGCTCGCCCAGATAGCCCAGTACGGCAAAGGAGGCCCGGTGCGGACGCTCCAGCCGTAGCGGTGCGTCCGCTGTCAGGCCGACGGCGCGGTCCAGGTAGCCACGGTGCGCGTTGACGAAGAGGTAATCGCGCACGGACGCCTTGCCGCTGGCATAGCCGATGCGCAGCATGCGGTTGTCGGCATCCGGCAGATAAAGGCTGTAGGGTGAGGCCGCGCCGCCCTCCATGACTTCCACCCGCCCGGCCACCGGATCGATGCTGACCGGGCCCACCGTCATGCGGTCGACCACCAGGCAGCGATCCAGTACCTGCGCCGGCGGCGTCGGCGCCCCGGGCAGCGCCACCAGACAAACCAACAGCAAGACCACGGGCAGGCAGCGCAATGCGCTCGCCGTTGAACTGCATGCAGCAGGAAGTAAGCGGTTCAAGGGCAGCTCCTTCGGGGAACAGGAATCGGGGTGGGCGCGGCAGAGGCCACACCCACTCCGAATAGTTGCAGAAGGGAAACCCGATGGATATCAGAAAACTCTCAATGACCGTCAGTAAGTGACGCGGCGGGCCGGGGCGTCCCGGCCTGCCCACCGTGGTGTCAATACTGGACGGCGGCCGGCCCGGCCAGCAGATCCAGCGAGATGAAATGCCATTGGGCCGATTCGGCGTCATACACCGCGACCTGGTTGATCTGGCGGCCTGGCGGGGCGGTACCGGGCAACCGGTCGATGGCGCGGGCGGCATGGCGGTGGCGCTCCAGCGGACTCATTGCCAGCAGGCTGGCCTGCGTCTCGCTGCGGGCGAACAGTCCGGCGCATTCCCACAGCCGGGCGTAGCACTCCAGATCGGGCAGCGCGATGTCCAGCGTGATGGAGTCGATCAGCGGCGAGGCCTTGGCCAGGCTGGCCGAGGACAAGCGTACCGGCTCGCCCTGCGCGCGCACCGCCAGGCGACCGTCGCGCGCGCCCCAGGCCACGTGCAGACAATAGGGCAGATAGCCGTGGTGGCGCGCCACCAGTTCGTCCGGGGAGAAGGACGAGGCCGGCAAGACCTGGTAGGCCGTCGGCGGCATGCCCCGCCAGAGCGCGTCCAGGCTGGCCTCGAAGGGCGACAGATAAACCACCATCGCCTGGCTGCCGGCGGCCTCGCCGGCGATGACGGGTTCGCACAGTACCTGGCCGGGGCCACTGCCGGCACTGGGCTGACGTACCAGCACGTAGAGCGGAAGAGCCGACAGCAGCGTGTGTCGACGACCGGCAGGAAAGCCCATTGACAGCGGGGAATATGGAAACACGGCGCTACTCCTCAGAGAAAACACGACCGTGGCGGCAGCCTTGCTCAATTCATCTTCTGTCGCCGGAAAAAAGAGATGCTTTCACGAATGCTTGTCGGCTTGAATGAGAAAAGTCTCAATCCGCGCAAAAGAATGAAGAAACCCCCGCAGGACGGGGGTTTCCGGGGCAGATGAAGAAAAAGGAAGAGGATGCCTCGCTACGTCCTTGCACAGGGTCGGCAGCGCCGGCAGCGCTATGGCGTCATGAAGGAAAAGGCAAAAAAGCGAGACAATCAGGCCGCAGCAGATGCTGCGACCGGATCGGTGCGAAAGTGCAAAATCAGCCCTGCATGCGCAGCGGCGGGTCAGAAGGCCGGGGGCTCAGCGGCGGCTCTTGCACCGGGACCGGCTCATCATCGGGCAGGGGCGGCGGCGGGATGTTGGGTTCGTTGACGGGAGGGGTCTCTTGGGGGGTATGCAGATTCAGGTTCAAACAGATCTCCTCGGAGCGATCCCTGGTCGGAGCGACCGGGGTGTGCCGACAGCAGGTCGTCAGCGACCGGCCATCGGGTTCTGATGCGGAATGGGGTCCTGCGCCGGGGTCGGATCCAGCGGCGGCACCTCCACCGGCGGGGTGTCCTGGGGCTTGTGCATGGGGTTCTCCTGAGTGAGTGGAAGGGGCGGACTGCGGTCCGGCACGGCACTGCCGGGGCGAGGCAGCAGGCCGTCATCGGCGTTGGCCAGGGGATCTTCGGTACCGTCGGGCTCGATCACCTGGGCCGGGTCCGGCTGGATGTGGTCCGGCGGGGTCGGCGTTTCGGCGGTAGCCGACATGGCGGGGGGACGCAGCAAGGCAGGCGCCGCACGGGTCGAGACGGGATCCGGATCAGAATGGGCCATGAGGGTCCTCCTTGACGGGGATGGCAGACGATGACCATCTTACGAAGCCCCTGCCCTGCTCTCAGCCAGACATCGGCCCATTTTCCTGTAGGAAGGCAGGAACAAAAACGCCGCCCCGAGGGCGGCGTGGTCATGACAGGCGCGGCGACCGGGCTCAGTCCGCCTTCAGTGCGCGGGTCACGATCTCCTGCGCCTCGGCAAAGATGCGGTCCAGATGGGCCTGATCGCGGAAGCTCTCGCCATAGATCTTGTAGATGCTCTCGGTGCCGGAAGGACGGGCGGCGAACCAGCCATTGTCCGTGACGATCTTCAGGCCGCCGAAAGCCTTGCCATTGGCCGGGGCCGTGGTCATGACTTCGCGGATGGTTTCGCCGGCCAGTTCGGTGGACGTGACATCCTGCGGCGACAGCCTGGACAGGCGCGCCTTCTGCTGCGGCGTGGCGGCGGCTTCCTTGCGGCCATTGAGCGGTGCGCCCAGTTGCCGGGTGAGATCCTGGTAGATCTGGCCGGGATCGTTGCCGGTGCGGGCAGTCATCTCGGCGGCCAGCAAGGCGGCGGTAATGCCATCCTTGTCGGTACTCCAGGGCTGGCCATCGAAGCGCACGAAGGAGGCGCCGGCGCTTTCCTCGCAGCCGAAGGCCAGGCTGCCGTCATAGAGGCCATCGACGAACCACTTGAAGCCCACCGGCATTTCCAGCAGCTTGCGGCCCAGGTGGGCGGCCACGCGATTGATCATCTGGCTGGACACCAGGGTCTTGCCCACGGCGGCATCGGCACGCCAGGCCGGACGATGGCCGAACAGGTAGTACACCGCGACCGACAGATAATCGTTGGCCGGCAGCAGGCCGGTGCTCCTGGCGACGATGCCGTGACGGTCATGGTCGGTATCGCAGGCCATGGCCACGTCGAAGCGATCCTTGAGCGCGATCAGCTCGCTCATGGCATAGGGCGAGGACGGATCCATGCGGATCTGTGCATCCCAGTCCAGCGGCACGAAGCGAAAACTCGCATCCACATCGGTATTGACCACTTCCAGATTGAGCTTGTAGCGATCCGCAATGGCCGACCAGTAATGCAGCCCGGCGCCACCCAGCGGGTCTACGCCGATCTTGACGTTGGCCGCCGAGATGGCGCCCAGGTCGATGATGTTGGGCAGGTCGCCGACGTAGTTGTCCAGATAATCGTAGCGGCGCGTGGTGTCGGCCTTGAGGGCCTTCTCGAAGCTGATGCGGCGTACGCCTTCGAGCTTTTGCTCCAGATAGGCATTGGCGCGCTTCTCGATCCAGCTGGTGACGTTGGAGTCCGACGGGCCGCCATTGGGCATGTTGTACTTGAAGCCGCCATTGTCCGGCGGATTGTGCGAGGGCGTGACCACGATGCCATCGGCCAGCTTGTCGCGGTGCACCCGGTTGTGCGTGAGGATGGCATGCGAGACGGCCGGCGTGGGCGCATAGGGGCTGCCTTCGGCCAGCATGGTCAGCACCGCGTTGGACGCCAGCACTTCCAGTGCGCTGTGCCAGGCCGGCTCCGACAAGGCATGGGTATCAATGCCGAGGAACAGCGGGCCCTTGAAACCCTGTTCCTTGCGGTAGTCGCAGATGGCCTGGGTGATGGCCAGCACGTGCCATTCATTGAAGCTGTGGGCATTGGCGTTGCCGCGATGGCCGGACGTCCCGAAGGCCACCCGATGGCTGGCCTCGGCCACCTCCGGACGCAGGCTGTAATAGTTCGACAGCAGCACCGGCAGGTTCACCAGGGCCGAAGGCGCGGCACGCTTGCCGGCGAGGGGATGGACGCTACTCATAATTTTTTCTGGATGAATGGATATCGGAGGAAGCGAAGCGGACGCGGTAGATGCCGGACATCCCCTTCGCTACTTGATCTTTTTTCAACGTCCCGGACATTGTAACGCCAGGATGGCGCGCTGCAGCATGGATATGCAGAAACTTGCAGGAGCATTGCCGCAGATCACTCCCCATGCGCCTGGCCGGGCATGGGCGCTACGCCCTGGGCGGGCAAGATGAAGGCGCGTGTCCAAAACGCAAAACGCGTCCGGGCCGGGCCGCGGACGCATTGCTCATGGGTCAGGAGCGCCGGGCCTGCGCCGGGGGCCTGCCTCCACGGCGCGGGCCTGCCGGGTCAGGCCCTGCGGAAGGCCCGCACGATCACCAGCAGCACGACCGCGCCCAGCGTGGCGGTAACGATCGAGGCCAGGATGCCACCACCCACGGCGATGCCCAGGAGGCCGGCCAGCCAGCCGCCGATGACGGCACCGACGATACCGATCAGGATATCGGCCAGCAGACCGAAGCCGCCACCCTTGACCAGCACGCCGGCAAGCCAGCCGGCAACGGCACCAATGATCAGCCATGCGATGAGTCCGTGTTCCATGATGTTCCCTTTCCATTGTTCTGTCGTTCTTGGATTGATGTCGGAAGCCGTCGGCAGGCCTCCTCCTCTCTGCAAGCGCTCTGCGCAACAGATGAGGTGATGATAGAAAAAGGCGTCCCGGCCAGCTATCGGACAGCGGCCCATTTCCTTGTAGGACAAGCCCGGCATGGGCGGCTGTCGCGCTGACCGCGGCCTGCTCGTGGCGGCGCAGTACCCGCGTGGCGGGCGGGCCGGGGTCTTCCTCTTTTCCTACAGCGCAAAAAGCGGCATTCCTATAGAGAGGAAGCGCGAGTTTTCTTACTCTTGCTTCCGTAGGCACAGTGCAGCATGAATCCGTCAGCCGCACCGTATACCGATACCGCATTTGCCCGCCCGATTACGTAGAGAGTCGCCATCATGTCCGCCACCGAATCCAGCGCACGCCCCTCGTCCGTCTTTGCCAATGCCTACGCGCTCAATGCGTTCGGCAACGCACCGCGCGCCGAAGAAGGCGCTGACTTCGTCGAGCACTATGCACGCTATGCCCGTGAATCTGCCGAGCTGCTGCATCAGATATCGATGAAGGCGCCGCAACTGGCCTCGGTGCTGGAACAGCTCAACGAAGGCAGTCTGGCGCAACGCATCGCGCTGGCTGATGACGAGGCCAGCGCCCCGCAGCGACGCCCCCGGCTGCGCGAAAAGGCAGGGCATGCCCTGGCTGGCGTGGCCTCGTTGTTGCAGGGATGCCGTGCTCTGCTTCAGATGAAGATGATCAAGAACAACAGACAGGCGTAAAGGCGTAAGGAGGCGCATTCGCCAGCGAGCCTGCATTGTGTGCATGAGGGTGCCACGCCCGTCACTCAACCAAACCTGGACTTACCATGAAAAAAATCACCAAAGCCGTCTTTCCCGTCGCTGGCCTCGGCAGCCGTTTTCTTCCCGCTACCAAGGCACAGCCCAAGGAAATGCTGCCCATCGTCGACAAGCCATTGATCCAGTACGCCGTTGAAGAGGCGGTGGAAGCGGGCATCACCGAGATGATCTTCATCACCGGCCGCAACAAGCGCGCCATCGAAGACCATTTCGACAAGGCCTACGAGCTGGAATCCGAACTGGAAGCCGCCGGCAAGGTGAAACTGCTGGAAACCATCCGCAACGTCATCCCCAAGCACATCAACTGTGTCTACGTCCGCCAGGCCGAACCGCTGGGCCTGGGACACGCCGTGCTGCTGGCCAAGCCGCTGGTGGGTGACGAACCCTTCGCCGTGTTGCTGGCCGACGACTTCATGGATGCCGCCCCCGGTCAGAAGAACGTGATGGCGCAGATGACCGAACTCTACGAGCGCGAAGGCAAGAGCCTGCTGGCCGTGCAGGACGTGCCGCGTCCGGAAACCCGCCAGTACGGCATCGTCAGCGGCAGCCCGCATGGTGAGCGTACCGAGCTGCTCAGCGGCATCGTGGAAAAGCCCTCGCCCGAAGATGCCCCCTCCACCCTGGCCGTCGTGGGCCGCTACGTGCTGACCCCGGCCATCTTCGAACGTCTGGAAAACATCGGCACCGGTGCCGGTGGCGAGATCCAGCTCACCGATGCCATCTCGGCCCTGCTGCAACAGGAACAGATCCTCGCCTATCGCTACGAGGGCCAGCGCTTCGATTGCGGCTCCAAGCTCGGGTACCTCAAGGCGGCCGTGGCCATGGGCTTCAAGCACAAGGAAGTCGGCAGCGGCTTCGCGCAGTTCCTGCAGGAATTCGTCAGCCAGCATGACCTGACCCAGGCCGCCCAACCCAAGGGCCCGGCCACCGTCACCCCATTGAAGCCCGCCGCCGGCAGTACGCCCGCCAGCGCCGCAGCCTCCGCCGAAAAGCAGCCAGCCGTAGCCCGTAGCGTCATGTAATCCTGTCAGTCCCCGGTAGAGACCGTTGTTGATTGCAGTCCGTCCGCAAGGCCGGGCTGCTTTTTTTTTCGTGCCCACGCTTCTTGTAAATTGTTTTGACCTTTGTCACGGAGTTTTAACCTGGACTTGCTAGCATCGCGGCCATGAATCGGAGAAGTTCATTTCGCCCGGGACAAAGCAGGTCGCCGCACTTCCCCTGCCCACAAGCGTATGCTGTGGCCACCGCACACAAGCTGTAAACGTTTCCAGCATAGAAATCCGACGATGAAATCGTTGCCAGTCGGCAGGAATGTTGCGGCAAAGGCGCAAAAAATATATATTGTTTATATCAATTTTCAGAGGAGCGTTCATGGCCACCAGAGTTCAAGCCGCAGCAGCAGCATCAACCGAAACGAAGAAACCTGTCGCCAAGGCGGCAGCCCCCAAGCCCGCCGCGGTGAAGAAACCTGCCGTCAAGCCCGCCACCCGTGCGGCCGCCAAGCCCGCCGCAGCAGCACCGGCGGCAGCCAAGCCCGAAAAGAAGGTCGAGAAAATCGCCAAGCCCGAAAAGACTGACAAGCCGGTGAAGGCCAAGAAGGTCAAGCAGGTCCGCGACAGCTTCACCATGCCCGAGAACGAATACGCGGTCCTGGCCCAGGTCAAGAAGTCCTGCCTGAAGGCCGGCGTCGAGATCAAGAAGAGCGACCTGCTGCGCATCGGCGTGTCGCTGATCAAGAACCTGAAGATCGCCGAACTGAAGGACATCCTCGGCAGCCTGACCCCGCTGAAGGTAGGCCGTCCCAAAAAATAAGCAGGCCGACAGCGGGCCGTGATGTCATGGTCTGCCGCCCTGCCCGCCTGTCCCTGATGCCGCCCGGTTACGCCCGGGCGGCATTGTTTTTTGCGCACGCTTGTCGGTCGCGGCGTTCAGTTTCTGTCGTGCTGGGCCATGCTGCGCACGACGCGCCAGTGGCCGCCGTTGACCCGATACAGGGTAAAGACCGGATCGCGCAGATTGCCCTGGGCATCGAAGGCGATATTGCCGGTGATGCCCTTGTAGCCAATCCGGTGCAGGCTGGCCGTCACCTTGCCCGGATCGGTGGAATCGGCCTGCTGCATGGCCGCCGCGATCACGCGCACGGCATCATAGGCAAAGGGCGCATAGAGATAGATTTCGTCCTGCCAGGCGGCCTTCCAGGCCTGTTCGAAATGGCGCCACTGCGGCCCCTTGTAGGAGGGAAGTCCTGGCTCCACTACGCTCACGCCCTCGCCTGACGGACCCGCCAGCTTCAGAAAGGTCGGCCCCACCAGACCGCCGATGCCGACCAGCGGGGCGCGGATCTGCAGACGCCGCATGTCCTGCACCAGTTGTGCAGCCTGGGCATCGAGACCGGCGAAGAGCACCACATCGGGCTCGCTGTCGCGGATGCTGCGCAAAACATTGTTGAAGTCGGAGGTCTTGCTGCTCACCGTGTAGCGTCCCGTCACCCTGCCCTGCAAGACCTTGACCGACTTGGCGAATTCATCGGCATAGGTACTGCCGAAGAGGGTGCTGTCATCGATCACGGCGATGTTGCGGGCCTTCAGCTCACGCACCACGTAATCGGCGGTCAGGCGCGCGCCCTCGCCATCGTGCGGCACGATGCGAAAGGCGCTGGCATCGCCCTGCTGCGTATAGGCCGGAGCCGTCACGGCGGGGGCCACATGGGGAATGCCGGCAGCGGCGTAGATACGCGCGGCCGGAACACCGACGCCACTGTTCCAGTGGCCGACCACGGCAGCGACCTTGCTCTTGACGAAGTAGTCGGCGATGAGCTCGCCCGTGCGCGGATCGGCGCGGTCGTCCTGTGGCAGCAGCCGGAACAACACCGGCTCGCCACCGATGACGGGCTTGCCGTTGTTGATATCGTCCACGGCCAGTTGAGCGGCGCGCTCGAGACTCACGCCGGTGCTGCCGGAAGGACCACTCATGGGGGCGGCCAGGCCGATGACCACGGTGCGCGGCGTGGCCCATGCGCTGCTGCCGGCCATACTGCACCAGACGCCTGCCAGGGCCAGGGCGAGCAGGTGGCGGCGGGCAGCCCTGGTCATGAGCTTGCCTGAGATCGTGCTGATGGCGCGTGTCTTGATGTTCACTGGAGATCGCATTGATGTGGACTGGATGGCGTCCTCGTGGACGTGCTCAGAAATTGAATTCCCATTCGCAGGGCTGGCCGACCTCGATCCGGCCGCCCTCCCCGGCGATGACGATGGCGTTCTGGCCAAAGGTGATGCCCCCGCCCACCCGGGCATTGGCGCGATAGGTGCTCAGCGTGTCCAGCGGCTCATCGGGCCATTGCGGATCACGCTGGCCGCTGCGCTGGTCGATGCCGGGAATGGGACATCTTGCACAAGGCTTCACCAGCTTCAACTGCACCGGACGGTCTGCACTGCCCAGGCGCAGGGTATCGATGAAATCTTCTTCATATGCCTCCAGACCGGCGATCACCAGGTTGGGGCGGAAGCGATCCATGGGCAAGACCGGCGCCCCCTTGGCCGCCAGCCGGGTGTTGAGCTCATCGAGCGAAGCCTGGCCGATCACCAGCAGCGGATAGCCATCCGAGAACTGTGTGGTAGCGCGGTAGTCACCGGTCCAGCGGGGGCTGCAGGCGCGTTTGACGGCCGGATTGAAGCGCACCAGCCGGGCGTCGGCCTGCAGGTAGTCGGAGAACCAGGTGCGCGCCTGTTCGCCCTGGTCCAGGGCTTCCAGGCGGCTGTCCCAGACGGTGACGGCGAGCGTGGCGCCGTCCTCGCCGGCAGCCGCCAGGCGCAGCGGGGACATGCCCGGTGCGCGCAGCACCAGCGCATCGCCCTCGAAGGCGGGCGTGATGCAGGCCATCCCGGGATGGGTGCGCTGGGTCAGGAATCGGCCCTGGCGATCCACCAGCATCCAGTGGCGGTCCAGCGCCAGGCCCAGCGGGCCGATCTCGGCCCGGGTCAGGGAGAGCCCGCCACAGGACTTGATGGGATAGAAAAAGATGGCGCTGATGGTGCTGATGCTGCTGATGCTGCTGATGCTGCTGATGCTGCTGTTCGTCATGGACCGTCCCCCCGGATGGTGGCGCCTGCCAACGCCTGAAAAGTATTGGTGATAATGTTTCGGCAAGACATTACCACAAGCGGGCGCTTTGCCAGCATGACGATACGTTGTGTTCCTGCTCATGCGACAATGCGCCACGGATTGATATGAACTTTTTGACGGGAGCGCCATGTTGTTTGCCAAATTCTTCCATCTGCTGGGGCTGACCGTCTGGGTCGGCGGCATGTTCTTCGCCCACATGGCGCTGCGGCCCGGGCTTGGGGTGCTGCATCCGGAGCAGCGGCTCTCTCTCATGGCGGCGGTGCTGGCCAATTTCTTCATCTGGGTGTGGGTGGCCATTGCGCTGGTGCTGGGCAGCGGTCTGCACATGATGGCCGTGATGGGTGCGGGTGCGGCCAAGCTGCCGCCTTACGTGCACGCCATGACCGGTATCGGCGTGGTGATGATGCTGATCTTCGCCCACATATTCTTTGCACCCTTCCGCCGTCTCAAGCTGGCCTCCGCCCAGCAGGACTGGGACCGCGCCTCGCGCGCGCTGCGCCAGGTGCGCGTGCTGGTGGGCATCAACCTGTGCCTGGGCCTGCTGACCATCGCCATCGGTGCCCTGGGCCCCTTGAGCCTCTGAAAACAAGCAATCTGGAGGGAGACATCCGTGCTGACCGATACACAATGCCAGGAAGCGGCCGACCTGCTCTGGGACTGCTGGGCGCACAACCGCCGCATCGCCCGCTTGCCCGTGCATCTGCAACCGGGCGACCGGCGCCAGGCCTATGACATCCAGCGCCGCCTGGAAGCGCGCAGCTTCGCCCCGCTGGCCGGCTGGAAGATCGCTGCCACCGGCCCCGGCGGACAGGGATTGCTCCATGTCGATGCGCCGCTGGCAGGCCGCTTGCTGGCCGAACGCCTTCACCGCAGCGGTGCGCACATCACGCTGGGTGACAACCTGATGCGGGTGGCCGAGGTGGAAGTGGCTTTCCGCATGGGCAGTACACTGGCGCCGCGCAGTACGCCCTATACGCAGGAAGAGGTCATGGCGGCCGTGGCGGCGGTGCATCCGGCCATCGAAATCCCCGATACCCGTTACGACCAGTTCGACCAGGTCGGGGCGGCCCAACTGATCGCCGACAACAGCTGCGCCGACCAGTTCGTGCTGGGCGCACCGGCCAGCGTGGACTGGCGCAGCCTGGATCTGGCCGCGCTGACGACTTCGGGCAGCATCGAGGGCGGCGAACGGCGCAGCGGCAGTGGCGCCCAGGTGCTGGGCGATCCACGCGTGGCACTGACCTGGCTGGCCAACGAATTGCGTGAGCATGGCCTCACCCTGGCGGCCGGACAGCTGGTGGCCAGCGGTTCGACCATCGTGCCCATGCCGGTGCGCGCCGGACAGCGCGTGCTGGCTGAACTGGGCGTGCTCGGCTCGGTGGTGGTGCATCTGGATTGACCGTCGGCCCGGGCAGCACGTAAAAAAGGGATGCGTCCGACGGACGCATCCCTTTTTGCTTTCGCGGCTTGGGCCGCTTAGCCGACCTTGTCGTTGCCGGGCTTGACTTCCTCGTAGCGGCGCGCCAGTTCCTGGCGCAGCGACTTGCGGATCACGGCTGCATCGAAGCGGCGCTTTTCTTCCTGCGAGAAGGGACGCAGCGGCGGCACCGGGATCGGCTTGCGCTGATCGTCCACGGCCACCATGGTGAAGAAGCAGCTGTTGACGTGGCGCGTTTCCTGGGTGCGGATGTTTTCGGCCACCACCTTGATGCCGATTTCCATGGAAGACTTGCCGGTATGGTTGACGCTGGCCAGGAAGGTCACCAGCTCCCCCACGTGGATGGGCTGACGGAACATGACCTGGTCCACCGACAGGGTCACCACGTACTGGCCGGCGTAGCGGCTGCCGCAGGCGTAGGCCACCTGGTCAAGCAGCTTCAGGATGGTTCCCCCGTGCACGTTGCCGGCGAAGTTGGCCATGTCCGGGGTCATCAGGACCGTCATGGTGAGTTGGTGAGATGGCAGATCCATGGTGCTTGGCTCTCTCTGTAGTGTGATGGCGATGGGTTGGTCTTGGAGTCGTTGAAACGGCGGCGCCGTCGGCCGACACGCTCCCCCGAGCGCGCGCAGGCGGCCGACCGGAGAGCTTTCGTGGAGGAAAGCGATCCGACCGCGGCCGACATTATCGGCCAGCCAGCCCCGCTATGGCAAAAAAACTCGCATCCGCGCACGCTGGGCAACTTGCTCAGGCGCGCACCACCGGCTCGGCGGCGGCGAAATGCTCCTCGCAATTGCGCAGGAACTGCTGGACCGAAGCGCTGATGGCCTCCGGCGACCAGCCCGCGATATGCGGCGTCAATACGACGTTGGGCAAGCCGATCAGGGCGGCGGGCGGCTGGGGTTCGCCCTCGTAGACATCCAGGGCCGCACCGGCCAGACGCCCGCAGGACAGGGCTGCCGCCAGTGCCTCGGTATCGACGATGCTGCCACGGCCGATGTTGACCAGGTAGCCACGGGGACCGAGCTCTTCCAACACCCGCGCATTGATGAGGTGCTGCGTCTGGGCACCGCCCGGCGCGGCCACGATGAGGCAGTCGGCCCAGCCGGCCAGTTGGGCGACGTCCGGGAAATAATGGAAATCGACATCATCGCGCTTCTTGCGGTTGCAATAGGCGATCTCGGCATCGAAGGCGGTCGCGCGGCGGGCGATCTTCTTGCCGATGTTGCCCATGCCGACGATGCCCACCCGCTTGCCCGCCAGCTGAGGTTGCAGGGGAATGGTTTCGCGCCAGCCGCCCTCGCGGGTGTAGCGGTCCAGCACGGGAATATTGCGCAGGATGGCCAGCAGCAGGCCCAGGGTGTGGTCGGCCACGCAGTCTTCGTTGGTGCCGGCACCGGTGGCGATCTCGATGCCATGCGCACGGGCGTGGGCGGCGTCGATGTTTTCAAAGCCGGCGCCCAGTGCACAGACCAGTTGCAGATGCGGCATGGCGCGCATTTCGTCAGCACTCAGGCCGGTGGACCCATTGGTCAGCACCACCGCCACCTTCCTGGCCGGGCCGGCGATCATCGCGTCGCGGCGCGGGCGATCCGGCGCGTAGAGGATGTCATAGTGGGCGGCGATGGTGGCCGTGCTTTCTTCGGAGAGGTGAATCAGGACGAGCAGAGGGGGTTTCATGAGGGGACCTGGCCGGACGAGGAAAAGGAAAATAGGAAGAAAAACGCAAGATGCGTCATTCTATTGCGAAACGGCACAGCGGGCAGCCTGTCGCCCATCGGCCACTGCGCCTTTCTGCATGCGAATTCCATGCCATGGCCGCTCTGTGTGAAACGGAAAAAGCCCGACGCGCCTGCGGGCGCATCGGGCCTGGAGTCAGGCTTGCTGGAGCACTGCGGTCAGTGCCGCGCTGTCTGCTTCTCCAGCAGGTCATGCGCAGCCTGGCGCGCGCCCTGCTCGGCCGCCTTTTCGTCGGCAAAGGTCTGGTCGGGCAGCACGCGCTGTACCGGGAACACCGGATTGCGGTGCATGGGATTGGTCGAGTGGCCGAAGATGGCCACCTGGGCCACCCACTCCTCGCCGCCGATGAGGCGCACGCCGGCATATTCCACTTCGTAGTCGCCTACTTGTTCGGTGGGCATGATGGTCTCCTCTGTCGATGGCGACGGCTTCAGGCCGCGCCGTCGCCGCTGCGTTGGTTCAGATGGGTGATGGCATAGCCTTTCTCGCCGATCTGCATGAAGGCGTCTTCTGCCTCCAGCGTGAAATGCCGCTTGCCGTCGCGCTCGAAGTCCACATTCTGCTCGTGGAGTTGCCAGTCGGTATTGGTCACCTCTGGCGGCAACGCTTCTTCGTGGGGCAGGACGAGGTAGGAAAACAATCCGCCGCCGTCCGGGCGCTTGTACACATCGACTTTCATCTTGGGGCCTCCTGGTCGGGTTGAACATGGGCACTGCTTCCAGATGCGACTGGACTATCTGCCATTGGTTCGCCACAGGAAGGTACGGGGATGCACAAAGCGGCTTGCGCTGTCAGCCTGATCCGACAGCAGTACGCGGCGAAGGAAAGGAAAGATGCTTCATTTCAAGATAGCACCGACAACACCGGACTACCAGCCGGATGTGCCGGCCGGGCCACTCAGTCGGCCTGACGGCGCAGCCAGGCCAGCGCGCCGGAGAGGCTGCGAAAATCGGCCAGCGAACGGCAGGCGATCTGCGGATGGCGTTCGCGCAGCATGCGCGAGAGCGCCGCGCCCGGGCCCAGTTCCAGCGCGACCGTGACGCCGCGTTCGACCAGGGCATCCATGCAGGCGGCCCACTGGATGGGTTCGACCAGCTGGCGCACCAGCAGCGCCCGGGCCTGGGCGGCATCGGTGATGGCCTGCCCGGTGACGCCGGCCAGCAAGGCCGGGCCGGGTGAGCGCAGGGGATGCGCCGCAAGCTCGGCAGCAAACGGCGCCGTCGCCGATTGCATCAAGGGAGTATGAGAGGCCAGCCCAACAGGCAGCAAGGCAGTGCGCGCTCCCGCTGTGACAAGCGCATCGGCTGCGGCTTGCAGGCAGGCGTTCGCCCCTCCGGCGATCAGCGTGTCTTCACCGGTGACGATGGCGACATGGCCGCCGTGACGCGCCAGGCACGCCTGAATCAGCGCCAGCGGCAAACCACCGATGGCCATCAATCCTTGTGCCGGTTGCGCGCTGGCGGCCTGCGTCATGGCTGCCGCACGTTGCGCGGCCAGCGCGACTGTCTCGGCGGGATCGATGAGTCCGGCCAATGCGTAGGCGGACAGTTCGCCCACGCTGTAGCCCGCCACCACCGCGGGCGCCCCGGCGATGGCTGCCAGCGGCGCGTGCAAGGCCTGCCAGGCAGCCAGCTGCGCCGCTACGATCAAGGGTTGGGCATTGCGATTGGCGTACAACTGGGCGGGGTCCGCCAGCACCGTTTCAAGGGGCGCTTGCAGATGCGCCGACAAGGCGCTTTGTGCAAGGAAGGCGCTGGCCTGCGGATCATCGCGCAGCAGGTCAAACATGCCCGCGTGCTGCGCGCCCTGCCCCGGGCACAGGATGGCCAGGCGCAGGCTCATGCCTTGTCGGCCTCCAGCAAGCCGACCGCATGGAGCAGGCAGGTCGCCGCCAGCAGATCGGCCGCCCCGCCCGGAGACAAGCGCCGGGCGACGAAATCACGATGACAGTCCAGCGCATCGGCTTCCCAATCGGCGCGCGCCGTGCCACCGGCGCAGAGAAAGGCCGCACTGCGATTGCGTACCAGCGCCGCCCCCTCGGCACCGCCGCGATGATAGACATTGGTATCGCTGAGATGCGCCATGAGCGCGAAGAGCGTATCGATGCGGGCATGATGGAGATCCCGCCCCGCCGCCAGGGTGGCCTGCCATTGCGGCAAGGCCACTTCGAAGACGGCGGGAAAGCCCAAAGCCCCCTCTTCACGCGCCCCGCCCACGGCATGCCTGGCCGCTACGCGCTGGCCGTGACTGGGCGCTTCGGCGTCGGCGACCGCTGCGCTATGACGCGCCAGCGCATCGCCCCACTGGATCAGCAGGGTGGCGCGCAGTGTGGCCGGCTGCAAGGACATGTGGCGGCCACGCGCATAGGCCGTGGCAGCGCACAGCATGCCCAGTACGAAGATCGCGCCCCGGTGCGTGTTGACGCCGCCCGTGGCGCGCAGCATGCGCTCTTCGGCGCGCAGGGCCAGTTTCTGCAAGGTGTGGAAGGGTGCGCCATCCAGTCCGGCAGCGGCAATCTGGAAAAAATAATGGCGCAGCGCGAACAGGCTGCGCAAGAAGGTCTCGGCCGTCATGTCGGTGTGGCTGCCATTGTCCACGCGCGAGACCAGACCCGGTTTGGGATAAAGCACCAGCTCCTGGTACAGGCTGCGCACCGCCAGCCGCGCCAGTTGCCGGCAGAACGCCAGGTTCTCGCGGGCAGCACGACGCTTCTGCGTGTGATGCAGGGGCTGCCTGAGCGTATCGGGATGCTGCATCAGGCGGCGCATGAATGCTCCAGTGGCAGGCTGGCCCGCAATGCGCCCACGCGCTCCAGCGCCACACTGGCGGGCCGCTTGACCAAGACCTGCCCCTCAGGGTGGTGGCCCAGCACCGCCACCTGTCGCCATTCTTTCCACGACACGGCGGCCCCGTCGGGAAACACGATTTCGCCATCCAGCGGCAGGAACATGGCCTGCCAGGCCAGCAAGCGTACGCCCGCTTCCAGCTGGGACTGGCTGCGTGGCTGGAACAGCAGGTCGATGTCGGAACTGCTGCGCAGATAGGTTTGCGCAGTGAGCGCCTGCCAGGCCAGCGAACCAAAGACGGACAGCGCGATGTCCGCGCGCCCCATGTGCTCCTGCAACTGTGCCAATCCCGTCTGCCACGCGGCGGGCAGCGTGCTCAGACGCGCAGCGACGATGTCACGCAGCAGCAACGGCGCCCGGCTGGCCGCCACCTCCTGCGTCCCCACCCGCAAGGCGATGCGCGGTTTGTTGCCCTGCGCATCGGGCGGCAGGGCGATGCCCACGCAGATCTCTTGCTCGCTGGCCTGTGCATCGCGACGACGCACGATCACCGGCCAGCGCATCTGCTGCCAATGCTGCAGCGTGGCGTGTTGGCGGGCATCCATATCAGTGGCCTGCAGGCGCAGCCAGCCGGCCTGGCTCAACCAGAGCAGGTGGTGGCGCGCGTGGACCAGGGACTGCGCGGACGACATGCTCATCCGTTCAAGGCAGTATCGTGGGCGACCGCATCGATGACCCGTTGCGCCCATTTGCGTCCGCCGCGCGCAAGCCCGGTGGCCGCACGGGTATCGGCGCTGCGATCCTGGGCCAGCGCATCGGCCAGCGCGCCGGCCAGGTCGGCGTTCCAGATCTCGGTGACACCGCCCATGCGTAAATAATTTTCGGGACCGGGCGCAAAGACCGGATTGCTCCTGGCCAGTTCGGTCAACCGTTCTTCCGGTACCTTGGTAATGCGCGCCATCGCGGGCAAGCCCATGACGCGGATGGTGGCGTCGGGCAAGGCATAGCAGGCATCGGCGATGAGGCCGCTGGTGATGAAGCCGCCCGAGAGCGCCTGGTCATACACCAGGCCGATGACCCGATGGCCCTGGCGGCGCGCCAGTTCCACGCACTTGCCCAGATGCGCCATGTAGCTGTTGATGCCCAGCATTTCATCACGATGGCGCAGGCGCTGGCCCTGGGTATCGACCAGGATCACGATGGGGCGGCCCGGATGTTCCCGCACCGTCTGCAGGATCACGCTGGCCTGGGCCAGGGCGATCTCGATGCCGATGGGCGTATGGCCGGTGGTGCCGACCACGGTGACGGTACGGCCATCAACCTGCGCCGTGCCGGAGAGGAACTGATCCTGCTCGGTGATCGCGTGGCCCTGCGGGAACAGGTCCTGCGCCAGTGCGCGCCAGTCGACCTGGGGTGGAGTAACAGTCTGGTTCATGAATTCCTCTCAGGCCTTGGAGACAATGCGCAGGTGCTCGGCCAGCGCAGTGAAGGCAGCGGCTTCGAGCATCGGCACTGCTTCCGGACGGGCCACACCCAGCTCGGCCCAGATGTCCATCGGATCTTCGGCGTGGCCGAAGGTGGCGATGCGACGACGCAGCATTTCCTGCTCGGCTTCCAGCGATGCCAGGGTCAGTTGCGTATCGGCGATGCTGCCCAGCGCGCCGATGGCGGCGGTGCGAAATGCCTCGGTATCATCGCTGACCAGTTGCTGGCAGTCGCCGATCAGGTAGCGATGCTTGCCGCCGGTGGTGCGCCAGACCAGGGCACGGTCGCGCGAATCGAATTCCTCGACGCCGTTGGCAGTCTCGATCACTTCCGGACCGGACATGGCCAGCCGCCCTTCCTCGGACATGATGACGGTATTGGCACAGCGCGCCACGATGCCCATGCCGCCGAAACAGCCATTGGCACCACCGACCAGCACAATCACCGGGATGCCTGCGGCACGGGCTTCCAGCACCGCGCGCATCACTTCGGAGACGGCGATGAGCCCGGCATTGGCTTCATGCAGGCGCACACCGCCGGTTTCCAGCAGCAGGACGACGCCTGCGGCCTGCTTGGCAATGGCGCGCTTGAGCAGGCCCACCAGCTTGGCACCATGTACCTCGCCCACGGCCCCGCCCATGAATCCGCCCTCCTGCGCGGCGGCCATCACGGCGCGTCCGCCCAGCAGGCCCTCGCCGATGATGACGCCATCATCGAAGGACACCGGCGCATCGAGCTGGCCCAGGTGCGGGCTGACCACGCGCTGCGCGGGTGGCAGCAGTTCCTTGAAGCTGCCGGCGTCGAGTACCGCCAGGATGCGCTCGCGCGCCGTGGCTTCCAGATAGCTCGCGGTCATTGGCCCGCCTCCACCATGGCTTCCACAGCCTGGTCCAGGCGCAGGCTGACCACGGCCGGCGTGGCGCCCATGTCATTGATGGAGATACGGGTATCGGCCAGTTGCCAGCGCTGCTGGAAGTCATTCATCACCGCTTCCCAGATGGTGCCGAAACCGCGCGCGGCGGTCTTGACCTCGATGGCGCAGGCACCGTTGAGGGACGCATTCTCGATCAGCACTTCCAGGTTGCCCGAGCTGACCACACCGACCAGTTCAGGCGCAGCCTTGAGACGGCGCTGGCCGTGCTCGAAGCGAAAAGTCAAAGTTTCCATAGTGTCGCTTTCGTTGCAGAGGGATTACCAGTTGCGGAAACGCTTGGGCGGGTTGTAGAGCCCACCGGAAGCCCGCACCAGGTCCTTCATGGTCTTGGCCGCCAGCAGGTCGCGGGTGGCCATGCGCTTGTCGATGCCCAGATCTTCGGCGCGGCGGATGATGCCGCGGTCGCGCAGGTTTTCGACCATGCGCTTGTCGCGCCCCATGCCCACGGCCGTGTAACCGGCCACGCCGCGAATGGCCTGCTCGCGCTCTTCTTCGGTGCGACACAGCAGCAGGTTGGCGATGCCTTCTTCGGTGAGGATGTGGGTGACGTCATCGCCATAGATCATCACGGGCGGAATCGGCATCTTGGCCTGTTCGCCCAGTTGCCAGGCGTCTAGTTTTTCGACGAAGGCCGGCTGCATGTGTTCACGGAAGGTCTCCACCGTCTGCACCACCAGCTTCTGTCCGCGCGGGATGGTATTGCGGCCGGCGCGCGCCTGCTGGCCCGCCTTGAGCCAGGCCTCGCTGGCATGGCGGCGTCCGCGCGCATCCGCACCCATGTTGGGGGCGCCGCCAAACCCGGCAATGCGGCCCAGCGTGGCCGTGGAGGAATTGCCCTGCAAGTCGATCTGCAGGGTGGAGCCGATGAACATGTCGCAGCCATAGTGACCGGCCGTCTGCGAGAAGGCGCGGTTGCTGCGCATGGAGCCATCGGGGCCGACGAAAAAGACATCGGGCCGCGCGCGGATGTAGTCTTCCATGCCCAGCTCGGAGCCGAAGGAGTGCACGGACTCCACAAACCCGGCCTCGATGGCAGGAATCAAGGCCGGATGCGGATTGAGCGCCCAGTGCTTGCAGATCTTGCCGCGCAGGCCCAGCGATTCGGCGTAGGTCGGCAGGATCAGCTCGATGGCCGCCGTATCGAAACCGATGCCGTGGTTCAGTCGCTGCACGCCGTATTCGGCATAGATGCCCTTGATGGCCATCATCGCCATCAAGACCTGGATTTCGGAAATCTGCGCCGGATCGCGCGTGAAAAGCGGTTCGATGTAATGCGGCGTGGGCGCCTTGATGGCGAAGCTGACCCAGTCCGCAGGGATATCCACGCGTGGCAGCTCATCGACAATTTCGTTCACCTGGGCAATCACGATGCCGCTGGAGAAGGCCGTCGCTTCGGCAATGGCGGGCGTATCTTCCGTATTGGGCCCGGTATAGAGATTGCCGTGGCGGTCGGCGGCCTGTGCGGCCACCAGTGCCACGCGCGGGGTCAGGTCGACGAAGTAGCGACCGAACAGTTCCAGATAGGTATGGATGGCCCCGATGTTGAGCTTGCCGGCCGAGGCCAGCTTGGCCAGACGGCCGGCCTGCGGACCGGAGAAGGAAAAATCGAGCCGGTCGGCGATACCCTTCTCGAACACGTCCAGATGTTCCGGCAGGGCCAGCACGGAGAACAGCATGTGCAGGCCATGAACCCGGGCCGGGTCGAGCGCGGCCAGTCCCTTGGCCAGGAAATCGGCCTGCTTCTGGTTGTTGCCCTCGACACAGACCCGGTCGCCGTTTTCCAGCACCGCACAGAGCAGCTCGGCCAGTTTGTCGGCAGGGGCGATCTTGCCCTGCAACTGGCTGCCCAATGCGGCGGTGGCGCGCGCCAGCCGCTGTTCACGGTTCTTCTGGCGCGCATTCCACACGCGTTCGTTACCACTCATTTAATTGGCTCCCATCAACAGGTCAGGCAATACGGTCGCGATGCCCGGGAACATGCACAAGAGCAGGACCGCAAGAAACATCAGCGCCAGGAAAGGAATCGTACCCTTGATGACATCGCCCAGTGCGATATCGGGTGCGATGTTCTTGATCACGAACAGGTTCAGCCCCACCGGCGGGTGGATCAGACCCATCTCCATGACCACGGTCATGACGATACCGAACCAGATCAGGTCGAAACCCGCCGCCTTCAAGGGCGGCAGGATGATGGGCGCGGTCATCAGGATGATCGACACCGGCGGCAGGAAGAAGCCCAGCACGATCACCATGGCCAGGATCACCGCCAGCAGCAGCCATTTCGACAGATGCAGATCGACCACCCACTGCGCCGCCGACTGGCTGATGTGCAGGTAGCTCATCACGTAGGAATACAGCAGCGACATGCCGATGATGAGCAGCAGCATCCCCGATTCCTTGATGGTGGAACTGAGGAAGGGCGCGATCTCTTTCGGCTTGTAGATGCGATAGACCACCGCGATCAGCACCAGCGCCAGCAGCGCGCCCAGGCCTGCGGTTTCGGAGGGCGTGGCCAGGCCACCATAGAGAGCCACCATCACGCCGATGAGCAGGATCAGGAAGGGCAGCACGCGCGGCAGCATTTCCACCTTCTGCGCCAGCGTGAAATGCTCGTCATCCAGATAGGCCGACTTGGCGCCACCGGCGCTGTAGACCGCATGTGCCAGCTTGTATTCCTTGCGGGCACGGAAGACCGCATAGCCGGCAAAGAGCATCACCAGCAGCAGCCCGGGACCGATTCCGGCCAGGAACAGGCGGCCCAGCGATTGTTCAGCGGCCACCGCATACAGGATCATGGTGATCGAGGGCGGCAACAGAATGCCCAGCGTCCCCCCGGCGGCGATGATGCCGGCCGCGAACCCGGGCGAGTAACCGCGTCGGCGCATCTCCGGAATACCTGCCGAACCGATGGCCGAGCAGGTCGCAGGCGAAGACCCCGCCATCGCCGCAAACAGCGCGCAGGCGAACACGTTGGCAATGCCCAGCCCGCCCGGCACCTTGTTCAACCAGGCGTGGATGGCCGAATACAAGTCCTTGCCGGCAGGTGATTTGCCGATGGCCGCCCCCTTCAGAATGAACAGCGGGATCGACAGCAAGGTGATGGAAGCGATTTCCTCATAGACATTCTGCGTGATGGTGTCCAGCGACGATGCCGGCATGAAGAAGACCATGAAACCGGTGGCCACCACGCCCAGCGCGAAGGCGATCGGCATGCCCGAACACATCACCAGGATGGTGACCACCCCATAGAGCACACCCAAGGTCAGCGGACTCATTGCGCACCTCCGCTCTGTGCGGCAGGAACGGTGCCGGTGATGCGGGTCAAGACCTGCACCAGCAATTGCAGCGTCAGCATGGTCATGCCCAGCGCCATGAGCGAATAGGGAATCCACAGCGGCGGCGCGAAGGTCGAGGACGTGGTCTGTCCTTCGGCCCAGGCTTCATGGAACAACGTCCACGATTTCCAGGTGAAGAAGGCGCAGAACAGGAAGGACAGCACATCCACGATGAACATGCGCACCTTGTTGGCCAGCGGCGAGAGCATGCCCGCCAGTGCCTCGATGCCAATGTGGCCGCGCAGCGACTGCACATAACCCGAGCACAGGAAGATCACGCCCACCAGCATGAAGACCGAGGCTTCATCCTGCCAGTCGGTCGGCTGGTGGAAGAAATAACGCACCACCACCGAATAGGTCAGGATGCAGGAGGTCACCAGCAGCGCGATCATCCCCAGGAACACGGCCACGCGATGGTAGCCCTGCAGGAAGGCCGCCAGCCAGGCCACCGGGGCACTGGCCGGGACGGCCGGGCGCGCCACTGCCGCGCCGGGCATCTCGAAGCCATGGCTCATACGGTCTTCTCCGCCAGCGCCAGCAGCTTGGCGCAGTTGGCATTGCGGGCCGCAAAGTCCTTCCAGGCGGTATTGCGGGCGATGTCCTGCCACTTCTTGACGACCTCGGCGTTCAGGTCGACCACCTTGGCACCGGCCTTCTGGTAGACCTGGGCCACGGCGATGTCATCGGCCTGCGCGGCCTTGATGGCGAACTGCTCCATCTCGGCGCCGACGGCCATGATGACGGCCTGCTGGTCCTTGGGCAGGCGTTCGAAGACGGCCTTGGACATCATCAGCGGTTCGAACATGTACCAGTAGGCCTTGTCGCGACCGGTGGTGAGCGCCTTGGCCACTTCCTCCAGACGGAAGGACATGAAGGAAGTCGACGAGGTCATCGCCGCATCCATCGCGCCGGTCTGCATGGCGGCATAGATTTCATTGGACGGCAGGGTCACCACGGCGGCACCCGCTTCCTTCAGGATCAGGTCCATCTCGCGTGAACCGCCGCGCACCTTCATGCCCTTGGCATCAGCCGGCTCGACGATGGGCTTGCCGCGCGAGGCCACGCCGCCAGCCTGCCAGATCCAGCTGACGATGACCACGCCCTTCTCGCCCAGGATGCGGGCCAGTTCCTTGCCAACCTCAGCATTCTTCCAGGCCGCGCCCTGCTGGTAGGACGTCACCAGGCCGGGCATGAGGCCGATGTTGGTTTCCGGGACTTCGCCGCCGGCGTAGTTCAGCGGCACCAGCGACATGTCCAGCGCGCCCTTGCGCATGGCCGAGAACTGCGCGTTGGTCTTCATCAGGGACGAGCCGGGATAGATCTCGAACTTCAAGGCCCCTTTGGTCTTTTCGTTCACCTGCTGGGCGAACATGCGGACCAGGCGGTCGCGGAAGTCGCCTTCGGTCAGGGTGCCACCGGGGAACTGGTGAGAAATCTTCAGACTGGCCGTTTGCGCCCATGCGGCGGGCATGGCGGCAGCCAGAGGGGCGGCGGCAAGGGTGCCAAGGAAGTGGCGGCGGCTTTGGTTGCTTGTGCTGGTCATGCTGGTGTCTCCTCCAGATATTGATGGAACTACGCGTGTGTTTTTATGCTCTCATCGTGTATACAATTTCAGCCGAAACGAATACATTGTCAAGCATTAATCCACTGGGAGCCCTTCCCTTTACAATGCTTGCTTTGAAGACAAACCACCATGGACACGCCCAAGACCCGTTCCGAAACCCTGCGCGAATCGATCGAAGAGATGATTGCCGTCGGCAAGCTGGCGCCGGGCCAACATCTGGACGAAACCTCGCTGGCCGAGGAGTTCGGCGTTTCCCGCACACCCATTCGCGAGGCGCTGATCCAGCTGGCCTCGATGGGTATCGTCGAGATGCGTCCGCGCCGGGGCGCCATCGTGGCCGAGATCGGCCCGCAGCAACTGATCGAGATGTTTGAAGTGATGGCCGAATTCGAGGCCATGTGCGGTCGCCTGGCCGCACGCCGCATGACACCGGCCGAGCATGCCGAACTGCTGGCGGCGCACCAGGCCTGCCAGGCCGCGCGCGATGCCTGCGATCCGGATGCCTATTTCTACCTGAACGAAGCCTTCCACGACCACATCTACGCCGGCAGCCACAATGGCTTCCTGGCCGAGCAGGCGCGCGCCCTGCACCGCCGCCTGCGCCCCTACCGTCGGCTGCAGCTGCGGGTGCGGGATCGCCTGAAGATGTCCTATGACGAACACCAGGCCGTGGTCGATGCCATCATTGCGGGCGATCCTGAGCGCACCGTGGAAGTGCTGCGCCAGCACATCATGATCCAGGGGCAGCGCTTTGCCGACCTGGTGGCCTCGCTGCACCAGCTCAAGTCGGCCGCATGAGCTGCGGCCAGCCGGCTAGAGGCTGCGCTGGCTGACGAAATGGCGCTCGCTGCCGTCCAGCGGATCAATGAAGAACAGCGAACGCGCCAGCAGTTTGAGTGGTTTGTCCAGATCATCGGCCACCCCGACCGGGACCGCATCGGGATAGAACAGATCATTGAGGATGGGAATGCCCAGTGCGGCCATGTGCACGCGCAACTGGTGGCGCCTGCCGGTCACTGGCTCCAGCTGGTACAGGCCCAGTTCTCCGCGTGCCTCCAGCAGGGAGATATGGGTTTCCGAATTGGGTGCGCCTTCAGCCTCGACCATCTTGAAGAATTGTTCAGGCATCTCTTCCACGCGGCTGCGATGCACCCGTGGCAGCGCAAGATCAGGCCGCAGCGGGGCGATGGCTTCATATACCTTGAACATCGCCCGCTGCTGGAACATGGACTGGTACTTGCCCCGGCTGGCCGGCTGATGTGAAAAGACGATCACCCCGGCCGTCTCGCGGTCCAGCCGGTGGATGGGCACCAGGTCCTGCAGGCCGGTGGCCTTCTTCAGGCGCACCAGCAAGGTTTCCTGCACGAAGCGGCCAGTCGGGATCACCGGCAGGAAATGCGGCTTGTCGGCTACCAGCAGGTGATCGTCCAGATGCAGGATCTTTTCTTCCACGGGGATGCGTTCTTCACCCTGGGGCAATTCCCGGTAATAGAAAATGCAATCCCCGCTGCGATAGGGCGACTCCGGACGCAAGTGCTCCCCTTGCTGGTTGCGCACCTCTCCACGCAGAAGACGCTCGCGCCAGATCGCTTCGGGCACAGCGGTGAAGTGCTCGGCCAGGAAAGACAGCATGTCGCGCCACGGTCCCGGTTGCAGCCACAGATAGCTGGGTGACAAGCCCTCGCGCATGGGCAGGGTCGGCGTGGGTCTCATGCGCCCTCCCCGTTCACCGGTTTCCTGCGCGCGGCGCGGCGATGCCAGGCCACCACGCTGGCATTGGCCTCCAGATGCGCCAGCAATCTGGTGCGCTGGGCATCGGTGAAGGGCAGGCTCTCGATCAGGGCCGGCCATTGACTCATGGCGCGCTCCACCGTCTCCACCAGCACCGCCTGCAGCCGGGGTTCGGGCAGACGCCACAGGTTGGCCAGCTGGCGCAGGATGGCAGGCGTGAGCAATTGCTTGCCCTTCTGCCCTGGTACGAAGGCCAGCGCATGACCATTCCCGCCCACGTAGGCGGCATAGGCCACGATGTCATAGGCTGGCGATAGCGCTGCAGTCTGCGGCGTGTGGTAGAGGAGGCTGAAGTTCTTCAGGTGCGCATCGAAGTTGCCGAGCAGTTCGTTGACCTTGATCCGCCGCAGCAATTCGTAGACATCCTCGGCCCCGCGCGTACTGCGTTCGAGCAATACCACGCCGATGGCCGCATAGGTACCGACATACTTGGCCGCCGGCGCAGTCCCGGTGACCTGGGCGAAATCTTCCATGTGCCGACGTGCCGTGGGCGTGGGGGCATCGCGGTCGAAACGCTGTACCAGCAGGAAACGGCTGGCGTCATTGCGCAGCCCGAACGGCAGGTGCTCGGCGATGGCCGACAGCGGCTCCAGGCTGAAGCGGCAGGTCCGTACGCCGGCTGCCTCGGCCAGGGTGAGCGAAGCGAACTCCACCTGCGGCATGTTGGGATAGTCGGTGGCCGGCAGCTTGGCGATGAAGTGGCTGCCCTGGCTATCCCTGGAGCGCATCACATAGCGCCCCCCGCTCTCGCGCACCAGTGCCAGTTTGGGTTGCACGCCCGAGAGCGATTCCCCGTCCGGTACCGGCAACTGGCCGGAGCTCATCTCGTAACTGTCGTGTCCTTGCCCCAGCAGGCGACCCAGTGCGCGCTCATCCAGCGCTTCGGCCAGGGCCGAGACATCGCCGGGCAGATCGCGTCCGCAATAGGCCAGCAGGCCAAATTCATCGTCCGGCGCCAGTCCGGCGCGCTGGATCAGGTGTTTGCGCAACTGCCCTTCGGGCAGCAGGTTCTGGAAGAAGGGGGGCAATCCGCCGCGACCATCCCCCCGGTTGGCGGCCAGCGTGGGATCGAGCAACTGGGCCCGGGTGCGTTCTTCGCTCGAGGCCAGGTAGAGCTGCGACAGCACAGGACGATCCGGCCCCTGCATGGCATAGGCATCATCGAAGCGGAAGTAGCAGCGCCCGTCATCCAGGGCAAACAGCGACCCGACGTCAGTCTGACCGAGACGGATGCGCAGCGAACGCAGCATGCTCATGCGCCCTCTCCTTGGCCCATGAGCGCCTGCAGGCGCGCACCCAGTTCGGTCTGGCTGCCGCTGCCCTGGGCATCGGCAGCACGCAGCGGTGCGGCCTGGCGCGGCAGCAGCAACAGATCCAGGTCCAGCGCTTCACACAAGGCCAGCAGCTTGACCAGCTCGATGTTGCCACGCCCGGTTTCCAGGGCCAGCAAGGTATTGCGGTGCATCCCGGCCAGCTCGGCCAGGGCGATGGCGGTCATCCCGCGCGCCTTGCGGGCAATGCGAATGCGGTGGCCGATGTCTACCAGAGTGGTCATGGGAAGATCCAATTAAATGGTTCTTTTTACATATGACCATTGTATTGGTCATCTGAGCGAAATCAAGACCAATTAATTGGTCTTTTCATTAAAAGACCAATTTATTATTCTTTTTGAGGAAGGAAAAGCGCTGAACTCGGCACGAAGTACGCAAAAAAAATCGCAGCCCGGCAAGGGCTGCGATTTCAAGAGGACGGTGTTCAGGCAGTGGTATTGACGTTGCGCCCGATATTCGGGTTGGCCGGCAACGGCGGCAGTGCCTGCAACACCCCCACGGCAGCGGCAGCCTGGGTGTTGAGCGCCTTCTTCAGCATCAGTACGTTGACCGAATCCGAAGTCTGCGCCGACGCCATGCTGGTGGCCAGTGATGCGATTTGAGTGACATCCATGGAACTCTCCTTGTGGGGGATGCCGGGAAACAGGATGCGTCGCCCGGTGCCTTGATTACGGCATTGAACGCTGTTTCTTTACATCAATCAAGGATTTTTTTGAGTATTTGTCAGTATCACAAGACTCGCCTTGATGAAGATTGCTTCACTCAAAAAAAATCGCACCCCGAAGGGTGCGATCGAGCCGACGCCAGTCCAGCACGCCGTGACTGCCTAGACGATGGTATTGATGATGCGCCCGATGTTGACATTGGACGGCAGGCGCGCCACTGTCGTGGCCGCACCTAACACATCATCCACCGCCGTCTTGGCGACCTTGCCCAGATCAATGCCGACGGACTGCGCCGCCTTGTCGACCAACCAGGCCGTTGCTGCACCGCTGGCGATAGTTGCTAGCTCCATATGAAACTCCTTGTCTGAAGTGCAACCGGACCATGACGCCCGCCTGATCGGCCATGTTTTCTCTACCCCCCTACCATGGTTGATCAGGCTTTACGTCATGGGTAAATGTGTTAGCGGCAGGCAAGCGGCCAGTCTTGACAGGATTTGCCCCGTCCTTACGCGCTTTTGCATGTGTAAACCTCAAGTCGGGGCGACGCCGGCCGTGAGAGGCTCAGCGTGATGGCGCCGCCGGCAGCGAGACCAGTTGCTCATAGACCGAACCGGCAATGCGGGACAGTTCCGCGCGGGCGATGCTGCCCGAGAGCGCATAACCGAACTGGCCATCGATCCAGTAGAAGACATTGACCTTGCCTTCCTGAGCGAAACGGAAACCGGTCTCCCGGTTCTGTACCTGGTCGTGCGAGACATACAGGGTCAGCCGCTGGCCGGCCGCATCCTGGTACATGAACTGCGCCACCGGACCGCTCTGGCCCGGCAGCAGGCGGCCACCGATGAGGTCATAACCGAGCGGGGCCAGCTTGGGAGCGCGTACATTCGCCCCCAGCCGCCGCGAGAGCCAGGTCACCAACGCCTGCTCCTGATCGGCGCCGACTTCCACCGGTCGGCGCAGGTCGGCACTGAAGACGGTATGCGCCACCGCCGCCTGACGTGCCAGCATCACGGGCGCTGCCGCCAGGCTGGTGCGGGCAGCACCGCCCGGGGCGAGGTCATGCGCCAGCCAGCCACCGGCAGCCCCGGCCAGGGTCAACAACAGCATGGCCGCATAAGACCACCAGCGAGGGGCGTTGGCGGCACCTGCGGCGCCCTCATTGTCTTCGTCACGCCGCCGATGCGGCTCCCCGGCGCCGGCCAGCACGGCCGCCGCCAGGCGCGGTGGCAACGCTTCTTCCAGGACCGGGTCGTAATGGGCATGCAGGGCGCGATTCTGGGCCCGCCAGGCGCGCACGCGATGCAGATCTTCGGCGTGTACCGGGTCCTGTTCCAGCCAGGTGGCCATCTCGGCGGCACGGGCGGCGCTCAACTGGCCGTCGGTATAGGCGTGCAGGTCTTCTTCGGGAAGTGCCGGGGTCTTCATTTCACCACCTTCAGGGTCGCGCCGGCTTCACCTTGGCCGCCGGCGCCCTCCATCCATTGCCGCAGCCGCTCGCGGGCACGCGACAGGCGAGACATCACGGTCCCGGTCGGAATGCCCAGCGTGGCGGCGACGTCTTCATAACGCATTTCTTCCAGCACCACCAGCAGCAGGACTTCGCGCTGTTCGGCGGGAAGCCGTTGCAGGGCAGCTTCCAGGTCCAAGGCCAGGGCCAGACCAGGCTCGGCCGAGGACGCCGGCAACGCCGCCTCGGCGGCCTGCTCCAGCTCCACCGTGACCAGCGCCGGCTGGCGGCGCTGGTCGGCATGCAGGTTGTGCATGATGGCAAACAGCCAGGGCCGCATGTCGCTGCCGCGCTGCCAGCTGTCCAGCTTCTGCCAGGCACGCTCCAGCGTGTCCTGCACCAGATCGTCGGCGCTGTCGCGCTGGCCCGTCAGCGCGCGGGCATAGCGGCGCAGGCGCGGCAGGCAGGCGAGCATGGCTTGCTCGTCGGCCTGTCGTTCCCGTTGCTGTCGCTGCAGCCTGGCGGTGCGTCCGAACATGGTGTGCGTCAGCCAGGATCAGGGCTTGACGATATGCCAGACGTCCTTGAAATTGTCACCAGTGCGGTCACCCGGCTTCTTGTCGGCTTCGTACAGGTACAGCGGCTTGCCCTGGTAGGCCAGCTGGGCGCTGCCATCGTCGCGCGTGACGGTGGAATACGGTGCGGCAGCCATGCCCATGGGCGCCACCGGCGGCCACAGCTTGGCGCAGGGGCCGTTGCAGACGCTCTTGCCGCTGTTGGCAGTGTCCTTGTCGAAGGTGTAGACGGTCATGCCCTTGGCATCGACCAGGATGCCATCCATGGTCTTGACACCGGCGCTCTGGGCCGAGGCGGTGAAGGAAACCGAAGCGCAGGCCAGGGCCAGCAGGGAGGTTGCGAGCAGTCTCATGGTGTTTTTCCTTTTCGTGGTCGGGTTGCGCGGTGTGCCATACCCATGCCGACGTATACGGAAGGCGGCCCTGCTTTATTCCCGCCGCCAGGAAATATTTTTTGCTACCGCGTCACCGTCTCGCGCTGCATCGGCGCCAGCAGTGCCAGCAGTCGGTTCTGGGTACGCGAAGGGATGCCGTTCTTGTCCATCGACAATTGCAGATCCTCGACCAGGGCGTTGAAATCGGCATTGCTCAGTTTCAGGCCCTGATGCACTTCGCGCATGGGGTCGCCGGTATAGACGCAGCCGCCACCGCTCAACTCACAGAACTGCTCCACCAGCTTTTCCTTCACGCGCTTGATGTTGGAATGGTCGAAAGTATGCCGGATGCGGGCATCGGCCAGCATGTTGTCCATGAAGTCCTGTACCACCCGCTCGATCACGGGCAGACCACCGAGGGCGCGGAACAGGCTGTCATCGGCCGTGGCCGGACTCTGGGCCTGCGCCAGGCCCAGGGTGCAGGCCAGGGCCAGTACGGTGGCGGCCTGCTTCATTGCAAACTGGTTCATCGCTGCTCCCGTGGGCTCAAAAACCGGCCTGCAGCGACAGATAGACGCCGCGTTGCCGCTTGGGGTTGTAGACGGTGATGTCACCCAGCGCCACGTAGGCCAGGGTCATCGACAGGTTCTTGCTGGGGAACCAGGCCAGGAAGGCGTCGTAGTAATCCTTCTCATGGTCGGCGGCCAGGTTGCGCGGCTTCATGCGGTATTCCACCCCCAGCGCCAGCTTGCGGTTGAGCAGGTAAGCCGCCGAGAACTCGCCCATGGCCTGATAGCGATCATTGAGGTCGCCCCCGAAACCGAGCAGCCCCATCTGGTTGGCCTTGGTCAGCCGCAGCGTGCCATTGAGCAACAGGCTCTGCGCCAGCAGGATCTTGGTGGCCGACACGTAATAATCGATGCCGCTGTCGCTGGCCGCGCCCAGTTGCTTCACGCTGGTCACCGAGCCCAGTCCGCCGATGCCGTTGTTGTGCTTGAACATGGCGCCCACGGCAATCTGCGGCAGCCAGCGGTCCTGGTCGTAGACGGCGTCGCCGGCCAGCTTGACCTTGATGCCGACGATGTCCTGGGTGATCCGGAGATCGGCCAGCGGCGCCAGGCTGCCATAGAGCTCCTGCTTGGCCAGCGACAGTTCCACCCGGTCCCGCAGACCCACGGCCACGCCATAGGACTTGAGTGTGTAGTCCTGGGTGGACAGGTAAGTGTAATGGGCGTTGGCGCCATAGCTGTCGCGGGTGCCATAGCCGGTGATGAGCGCCCACGGCGTGAGCCCGCCACCGCCCGCACCCTCGACCTGGATCACGCCGCCGGTGGCGCTGAGCTTGCCCAGGTCGGGCATCCAGCGGGCGTTGTCCTGGGCGGCTGCCGACGCGGCCGTTGCCGCTCTCGCACCGTCGGTGGCAGCCGCGCTGCGCATGGCCTGCGCAGCCTTGCGCTGCTGGGCCTGCATCCAGGCCTCCCGCTGGGCATCACTGATCTGCGCCATGGCCGGCACGGCCAGCGTCACCAGCAATGCGAACATGCCACTTTTGGCAATTTTCTTCATACTGCCCCCTGCCCCCTCTTGGTGATGCTTTGCTGGCGCGGCCCCCTGCGCCATCGTTCATATCGCGACGTTTTCCGACTGATCCAGCGCCTCCGGCGCCCGCCATTGCGGCAACCACTCCAGGAAGCGCTCCACCGGCATCGGCTTACCCATGAAATACCCTTGCCCCTGGTCGCAGCCCATCTGCCGCAGCAGGAACCAGACCTCTTCGCTTTCCACGCCTTCGGCCACCACCCGCAGGCCCAGATTGTGGCCCAAGTCCACGGTGGAGCGCACGATCTTGGCATCGTCCTGGTCCTGCGCCATCTTCATGACGAAGGACTTGTCGATCTTCAACTCATTGACCGGCAGACGCTTCAGGTAGGCCAGGGACGAATAGCCGGTGCCGAAGTCGTCGATGCTCAAGGCAAAGCCCATGTCCGCCAGCCGGTCCAGGGTGCCCTGGGCGCGGGCCGGGTCGTCCATGATGGCGCTTTCGGTGATCTCCAGGCAGAGCGCGTCGGGTGTGAGGCGATGGCGTTCGAGGATGGCAGCAAAGGCGGCCGGCAGCTCCAGGTCCAGCAAGTCCCGCGTGGAAAGATTGACCGAAAACTTCAGACGCAGCCCCTGCGCGTGCAGGCGGGCCGACAGCTGCGCGACCTTTTCCATCATCCAGATGGTCAGCATGCGAATGAAACCGGTGGTCTCGGCAAAGGGAATGAAATTGTCCGGACCGATGAAGCCCTTCTCCGGATGCACCCAGCGCACCAGCGCCTCGCCGCCGACCACCGCACCGGTGGCCAGGTCCAGCTTGGGTTGCAGGTACAGCATGAATTCGTCGCGCTCCAGCGCGCGGCGCAGTTCGGACAGCAACGAGAGGCTTTCCTGGCTGCTCTGGTCGATGGCCGGGTCATAGATCACCACGCCGCTGCCCTTGCGCTTGGCGGTGTACATGGCCACCTCCGCACGGCTGAGCAACACCTCGCTGCTTTCACCATGGGCGGGATAACCGGCCACGCCGATGCCGGCGCCCAGATCCACGGTCTGTTCCTGCAACGACAGCGGCTGTTCCAGCGCGCGCAGGATCTGCACGGCCTGGGCCAGCGCGCCGTCCAGGTCCACCCCCGGCAGCAGGATGGCGAATTCATCCCCGCCCAGGCGCGCCACCTTGGCCCCCGGATACTGCAATTGGGCGGCCAGGCGCACGGCCACCTGGCGCAGCAGGTCATCGCCGAAGCTGTGTCCCAGCACGTCATTGACCTGCTGGAAACGGTCCAGGTCCATCATGAGAATGTGGCAGTGGGTGCCGGGCTGCGCCTGCGCCTGGCTGATCGCTTCCCTGAGCAGGTCGGAGAATTGCACCCGGTTGGGCAAACCGGTCAGTTGGTCCTGATAGGCCAGACGGCTGATCTTGAGTTCACGGCTGGCGATTTCCGAGCGCATGGTTTCGAAGGCTGCGCCCAACCGGCCGATCTCGTCCTGGCGACGGATGTAGAGGCCTTCACCGTAATCGCCCTCGCCCAGCCGCTTGGCCACCGCAGCCAGGTCGCGCAGGGGACTGGTGATGCGACGCGCCATCACGGCACTGGCCACCGCCGCGCCCAGCACACCCAGCACGGTGATGCTGAGCAGGATCAGTTGCAGGCGCTGGTACGGCGCCACGGCCTCGCTGACCGAGCGCTGCAATACCGCCACCGCTTCCTGGCCATTGCTGGCGCGGGCCAGCGGCAGCACGCGCGCACGATACTGGTTGCCATCGATCTGCAGGTCGGTGGCCCCGGCCTGGTCCATCGGCTGGCGGCTGGCCTGTGTGACCATCATCTGCGCCTGCGGCCCGGGCAGGGAAGAAACATCGGCCGTCCAGACCGCATTGCCGCGCTGGCGTACCAGGATGGAGACCTGCAACTGCGACAGCGCGCGCATGTCGTTGACCAGACTGCGATCTACCGGGAAACCCATCACCACCCAGGCGATGGTGACCGGCGCCTTGATCGGAACGGCCACGATCTGGAACAGGCTGTCGCCAACCACCGCACTCTCGGCGGCGCCATTGCCGTTGCCGGCACGGCGCACCAGTTCGAGACTGCTGCGTTGCAGATCGGTATCGGGATAAGCGAGCGTGGAGGCATGGATGAGACCATCGGTCCCCACCAGCATGCCCATGGAGGCGCCGATGCGCGCGCCATGGTTGGCCAGTACCGAGGCGATGGTGGCGCGGTCATCGGTGCCGATGGCCTGGCGGAAACCGAAATCCGAGGCCAGCAGTCGCGCACCCTGGGTCAGTTGCTGGGCGTTCTGATCCAGCAGACGCGTGAAGACACGCTCACCAACGACCAGCTCGTCGCTGATGGCACTGCGTGCATTGCGATCAATGGCGGTTCGGATCGCCACGAAGCCGGCCAGTTGCACCACCACGATAAGGATGATGAACAGCGCGACAATCTTGCTTTCCAGACGGTAAAGACGCACCCCTGCCCCGTTTTCTCTAGTAATGTTTCTGTCGATGCGCCGGACGGCCCGCTCTACAGCGGTACCGCCTTGACATTGAGTTTGATGGTAGCGCGGCCCTCGCCCTGCACTTCCAGCGGCTGCGCTACCGCAGCCTGATTCGGCCCCATGGTGAAATACCAGGCCTTGAGCGCATAGCGCCCATTGGCGATACCCTCCAGCCGCACCATGCCGCTGCGGTCACTGACGCCGAAATACGGCGTATTGACCACCTGAACATACGCCACCATCTCATCGTGGATATTGCAGCCCAACACCACGGTACCGGCCTTGTCGAACATCACCGGGCTGCCGGGCACGCCCGAATACAGCTTCAGTTCGAAGGTCTTGGCCGGCGAAAAGGAATACACATGATGCCGCACGTTGTCATGATTGGGAAACAGGATCGGTGTCCCCGTCTGCACCACCGTGACCAGCGGAATGAAGGTCTTGTTCTTCTGCTCGATCTCCACCTGGTGCGGCGCCTTGGCCGATGACCCGCCGCCAGCCGGTTCGGCATAGACCACGGCGTTGGGAACGGGCTGGCCGGCGCTGTCGAGCACCTGTACCGAGACGGCAGCCTGGGCCGCACAGGCCCACGTACCGGCCAACAACAGGAAGGCAGTCAGGAGGGGGGCGCGGCGCATGTTTTTTTTCTGCATATCGCTGTCACTGGAAAATTCGGGCAATGAAGGTCTCCGGCCAAGGACGCCGCCACAGCGCATCCCCCGGCATCACCTGCCCCTGCACTATACGGAAGCCCTGCGTGCTGCCTATCGGGAAGTTTCTGAATTGCCTGGCAACAACATCACGACATCCGCTTGCCGACCCTGCCACGACAGGCTGCACGGAGTGCAGTCAGGATCTTCATGTTGAACATTATGCACGTGAATTCGCGTGCTGGAGCCCCTCTGCCCTCCAGCGCCGCCGAAGTCAGCGCAGTCAGGTCCGTGCGGCGGTCAGGTAACCGATCACGGCCGGCAGGATTTCGGTGCGCACGCTGGCCGGCGAAACCCCGCCGTAACCGGTCAGGACCACTGCCTTGATGAGCGCCTTCATCATGCGCTGGACCACGAAGGTGGCCACATCCAGATCGGGCGGGGTGATGGTGGCCCGGTGCTTTTCCAGCACGCGGCGGATGGCCTCGAAGAAACCCTGGCGGATCTCCTGAGAGATCGGCAGATTGTAGGCCGGGAATTCCTCTTCGAGGATGCGATTGAGTTCCGGCTCCAGCAGGTGTGCCGCCACCAGTGCATTGATGAGCTTCTCGAAATCGCCCGAGAGCGTGCCGGAGGCGTCGATGTGGGCCACCACATCCTCGAACAAGCTCAGCATGCGGGTACTGTGCCGCTCGCGCAGCGCGAAGATCAGCGCATCCTTGTTGGGGAAATACTGGTACAGCGAACCGACGCTGATACCGGCCGATTCGGCCACGAGATTGGTATTGGTCTTGGCATAGCCACGCTCGACCAGCACGCGCGACATGGCATCGAGAATGGTATCGACCATCGCCCGCGAACGCGCCTGGCGAGGTTCTTTTCTGGGTTGCAGTTTCATTGGCAGCTTTGGTAAGGAATTCGCCCGCCCCCGACGCGAATTCACAACGTGAGTGATTGTTCGTATATCGAAGTATAATACGAAAAATGAGTTTTTACTCGCCCGACCTGTGGATGGTACTCGTAAATCACTGCAAGCGCTTGCTGCGCCGTCTGCCCGGTCCGACGAGCCTGCGCGGGTGAGTGCCGGATGATTGGCACGGCACACCTCGCAAAACTCGAAAAACAACTCGTATCGCCAAATACTCTTCGTGGAGAATTCTATGCAACGCATCATCTCGCCCGCCTCCCGGCCGCGGGCGAAGGCGGCCAGCGCCCTGCTGGTGGCGCTGATCGGCGCCATCGGCCTGGCGGGCTGTGCCAGCTTCGAGGGCATCGGCAGCGACAAGCAGCTGGCCCGGGCAAGCGACTTCAGTACCGCGCGCAGCCTGTCCGATCCCAATCCCGGCGCCCCCAACGGGCAATGGCCGGGCACTGACTGGGTACGTCAGTTTGGCGACGCCCAGCTCAACACCCTGATCGAGCAGGCCCTGGCCGCCAACCCCAGCCTGCAACAGGCGCGTGCACGCATCGGCGCGGCCGCCGCGCTGGCCGAGTCGCGCGGCGCCCCGCTGCTGCCGAACGTGGAGGCGCAAGCCTCGGTCATCCGCAACCAGTTCTCCAGCACCTCGATCTATCCGTCGCCTTATGGCGGCAACTGGTTCAACGAGAAAAAGGCCGGCCTCAATGTCGGCTACGAGCTCGATCTCTGGAACAAGAACCAGGCCGCCCTGGAACAGGCCATTTCCAGCGAAAAAGCCGCCCAGGCCAGCGAGCAGGAAGCGCGCCTGGCGCTGACCGCCTCGATCGTCTCGGTCTACAGCCAGCTGGCGGCCCAATACGCCCTGCAGGATATCCTGCAACGCACCGTGCAACAGCGCAGCGCCCTGGAAAGCATCACCGCCGAGCGCGTCAAGACCGGTCTGGACAGCCAGATCGAACGCAACCAGTCGCGCGCCAGCAGTGCCGACGCCCGCGCCCAGCTGGAGCAAAGCGCCGGCCAGATCGTCCTGCTGCGCCAGCAGCTCGGCACCCTGAGCGGCAAGGGTCCGGACCGTGGCCTGCAACTGGCACCGCCGTCGATGCAGAACCTGACCACGCCGGGCCTGCCGGCGGACCTGCCGCTGAACCTGCTGGGACGCCGCCCCGACATCGTCGCCGCGCGCTGGCAGGTGGAAGCCGCCAGCCGCGGCGTCGATGTCGCCAAGGCGCGCTTCTACCCGGACATCAACTTAAGCGCCATGATCGGCTTTGACAGCCTCATCGACAGCAACCCCTTCACCGCGGCCAGCAAGACCATCGCCTTCGGTCCGGCGCTCACGCTGCCAATCTTCGAGGGCGGCGCGCTGCGCGCCGGACTCAAGGGTGAATACGCCAACTACGAGCTGGCCGTGGCCACCTACAACAAGACCTTGAACGATGCCTATGCCGACGTGGCACGGCAGATCGCGGCGATCCACTCGATCGAGCGTCAGCTGCCGATCCGCCGCGAAGCCCTGCAGGCCGCCGAACGCGCCTACGACCTGGCGCGCGAACGTTATCGCCTGGGCCTGGTGTCGCAGCTGACCCTGCTGTCATCGGAAACCGGCGTCCTGGCCCAGCGCCAGTCACTGGTGGCCTTGCAAGCCCAGCGCCGCGACCAGCAGGTCGCTCTCTACAAGGCCCTGGGCGGCGGTTTCGATGCCCAGCAGGCCGGACTGGCCGCAGGACCGCCCGCGCACTGAACCTGTGCACCTGAGCACGCAAGCCATTGAATTGAACCCAGCCCGCCACCGGCTTCTCCACCCCGCCTGCCGGTGACCGGGACGGCCCCGCCTTCGCGGCAGGGCTGATCGACCGACTACAAAGAGATAGAACGGAGTCCTCCATGAGTGACAGCACCACCCAACAAAACCCGCAAGCCAACGGCAATGGCAACGGTAATGGCAAACGCAAGCGCCAGCTCATCGTGCTGACGCTGGCCTTGCTGCTCATTGCCGCTGTCTGCTTCCTGTACTGGTTCCTGCATGCGCGTTTTTATGAAGAGACCGATGACGCCTATGTCGGCGGCAACGTCATTCAGATCTCCGCCCAGGTCGGCGGTACCGTCGTGGCCGTGAAGGCCGACGACACGCAGGTGGTCAAGGCCGGTCAGCAACTGGTGGCGCTGGATGCGGCCGATACCAGGCTGGCGCTGGACCAGGCCGAGGCCGCACTGGCCCAGGCGGTGCGCCAGACGCGCCAGCTGTTCCTGAACAATGACACCCTGGCCGCCAACGTGGCCGCTGCCGACAGCAACCTGGCCCGTGCCCGCGAGGACCTGCAGCGCCGCCAGGCCGGCCTGTCCTCCGGTGCGGTCTCGCAGGAAGACGTCTCGCACGCCCGCGATGCCGTCAAGAGCGCCGTGGCCGCGCTGGACCAGGCGCGTGCCGCTGCTGCGGCCAACCGTGCCCTGACCGATCACACCAGCGTGACCGAGCACCCCAACGTGCTGCAGGCTGCCACCGCCGTGCGCAATGCCTACCTGAACTACGCCCGTGTCAACATCGTGGCACCGGTCTCGGGCTACGTCTCCAAGCGCTCGGTGCAGGTCGGCCAGCGTATCGCCGCCGGCAACCCGCTCATGGCCATCGTACCGCTGGAGCAGATCTGGATCGACGCCAACTTCAAGGAAGGCCAGTTGCAGCACATCCGCATCGGCCAGCCGGTGGAAGTGATCGCCGATGTCTACGGTTCCGGCGTCAAGTACAAGGGCACCGTGATCGGTTTCTCGGCCGGGACCGGTGGTGCCTTCTCGCTGTTGCCGGCGCAGAACGCCACCGGCAACTGGATCAAGGTGGTGCAGCGCGTACCGGTGCGCATTGCGCTGGACCCGGAACAGGTGCGCGCGCATCCGCTGCGCATCGGCCTGTCCACGACCGCCACGGTAGACATCCATGGCGATGGCCGCGCGCTGGAAGCGGTGCCGACCGATTACCAGACCAAGGTCTATGACGATCTGGGCAAACAGGCCGATGCCATCGTCGAGCGCATCATCAGCGACAACGCCGGCGCACTGGCGCAGGCGCGCAAGGGCAAGGCCGCCGCCGCAGCGGTGGCGGTGCCGCACACCTGAGGCGATGCCGCTGTCCTCATCAGACCTCCACCGGACAATGATCAAGCCTTATGGCCACTACTCCCCCCAAACCCTACACGCCGCCGCCACCGCTGAGCGGCGCCAACCTGGTGCTGGGCACCCTGTCGGTGTCGCTGGCGGTGTTCATGAACGTGCTGGACTCCTCCATTGCCAACGTCGCCATCCCGACCATCTCGGGCAACCTGGGTGTGTCGATCGATGAAGGCACCTGGGTCATCACCTCGTTTGCCGCCGCCAATGCCATCTCGATTCCGCTGACCGGATGGCTCACGCAGCGCCTGGGCGCGGTGCGCCTGTTCGTGACTTCGGTGCTGCTGTTCGTGCTGGCCTCCTGGCTGTGCGGACTGGCGCCCACCCTTCCCATCCTGCTGGCCGCACGCGTGCTGCAGGGTCTGGTGGCCGGCCCCATGGTGCCGCTGTCGCAATCGCTGCTGCTGGGGGCCTACCCCAAATCGAAATCCTCCTTTGCGCTGGCACTGTGGGGCATGACGGCCGTGGTGGCGCCCGTGGCCGGGCCGGCACTGGGCGGCTGGATTACCGACAGCTACACCTGGCCGTGGATCTTCTACATCAACATCCCCGTGGGTCTGATCGCGGCCGGCATCACGCTGGCGATCTACCGCTCGCGCGAGACGCCGACCCACCATCTGCCCATCGACAAGATCGGCCTGGCACTGCTGGTGACCTGGGTCGCGGCCTTCCAGATCATGCTCGACAAGGGCAAGGACCTGGACTGGTTTGCCTCGCCCACCATCGTCACGCTGGGCATCATCGCGCTGGTCGCCTTTGCCTACTTCGTGGTGTGGGAGCTCAACAATGACCACCCGGTGGTGGACCTGCGTCTGTTTGGACGGCGCAACTTCGCCGGCGGCACCATCGCCATTTCCATCGGCTATGGCGTGTTCTTCGGCAACCTGGTGATCCTGCCGCAATGGCTGCAGCAATATCTGGGCTATCGCTCCATCGATTCGGGTCTGTCGACCGCTCCCATCGGCATCTTCGCGGTGATCCTGATGCCGCTGATCGGGCGCTTCCTGCCGCTGGTGGATGCCCGCAAGGTGGCCACGGCGTCCTTCATCGGCTTTGCCATCGTGTTCTGGTTGCGCTCGCGCTACAACCTGCAGGTAGACCAGATGACGGTGATCCTGCCCACGCTGCTGCAGGGGATTCCGACGGCGATGTTCTTCGTTCCGCTGACGGTGCTGCTGCTGTCCGGCCTGCCGCCGGAGCGCATCCCGGCCGCCGCCGGGCTGTCGTCCTTCGTGCGGGTATTCTGCGGTGCGGTCGGCACCTCGATCTCGACCACGGCCTGGAACAACCGCAGCATCATGCACCACGCCCAGTTGACCGAACATGCGACACCCTACAGTCCCTGGCTGCAGGAAAGCCTCAACAACCTCAGCAGCACCCTGGGGCTCAACGCCGAGCAGAGCGTGGGCATGCTGGAGCGGACCATCACCTTCCAGGCGGCCATGCTGGGCATCAATGACATCTTCTATGTCTCGGCCGTGATCTTCATCGTCATCATCCCGCTGATCTGGATCATCAAGCCATCCAAGGGCGGTGCCGGTGCCGCCGAAGCCTCGGCGGCGCACTGACGCGGCACCTGTGGCGGCTACCGCAGTCGTGACAGGCCGTTCTGCAGCCGGATGATGTCGATCAGCTTGCGCAAGGCCGGATGCGCATGGCGCCGGCTGCTGTAGTACATGTGGAAAGGCTCGCTGGGGGCCGCCCATTCTTCCAGGATGGTTTCCAGCGAACCTTCGTCGATTTCCTTGCTGATCCTTCCCTCCAACAGATAGGCGATACCGACCCCGGCCTTGGCCGCCGCGATGGTGGCGGCGGTATTGTTGATCGTCACCAGGCCCGGCACGCGGATGCGCTGCCGATACCTTCCCTTGCCAAATTCCCACTGATAGCTGGAGTTGTCCCCCAGCAGCAATTGCAGGCAGGTGTGCTGCTGCAGATCCTCCAGCGTCAGGGGCCGTCCATGCCGATCCAGATACGCGGGCGAAGCCGCTGCCACCCAGCGATGCGCGCGGGTGAGCGGCGCAGTCACCATGCCTTCCGGCACGTAATGGCCATAGCGAATCCCGGCGTCATAGCCTTCGCTGACGATGTCGATGGGCTTGTCATCGACCACGATGGTGAGCTTGACCCGGGGGCATTGCCGCACGAACTCGGGAATGGCCGGTTCGATCAGCAGATGGGCCGCGTCCGCAAAGACGTTGATGCGCAACTCCCCCAGGCTGCCTTCTGCCGAGCTTTCCAGATGACCCAGCGCCCGGGCGATCTGTTCAAAGCCCTCCTCCAGTCGGGCGGCCAGTTCGCTACCCGCCGCCGTGGGCGAGATCGCACGACTGGAGCGGTACAGCAGCTGTGTGCAGAGCCGTTCCTCCAGCCGCTTCATGGCATGGCTGGTGGCCGAGGGGGTCAGCCCGAGCTGAATGGCGGCCGCCTTGAAACTGCCGGTCCGCAGGATGGTCACGAACACCCGCAGGTCGGAAAATTCGATATGGTCGAGGAGAGACATGGATGAATTGAAATCACTTCAGGAATGAATCTGGCTCATCTTAAACCAAGCGCCCTCGCGCGTGGTGCGCGGTATAAATACGGTTTTCAACATGCTCGCAAGGAGTACGCACATGAAATCAAGACGCTTTGGCCGCACCGGCGCAGAAGTCTCGGAAATCGGATTTGGTGCCTGGGCCATCGGTGGCTCCTGGGGCGATGTCTCGGCACAGGATGCCAAGGCCGCACTGCACGCAGCACTGGATGCTGGCGTGACATTCATCGATACAGCCGACGTCTATGGCGATGGCCGCTCCGAGCAGCTCATCGCGCAGGTATTGAAGGAACGCGGCGGCGCACGTCCGTTCGTGGCCACCAAGGCCGGCCGCCGCCTCTCGCCGCATGTGGCCAGCGGCTACAACAACAAGGACAATCTCACCGCCTTCGTCGACCGTTCGCTCAAGAACCTGGAGGTGGATTGCCTGGACCTGGTGCAACTGCACTGCCCGCCCACCGAGGTGTATTACCAGCAGGAAGTGTTCGCCCATATGGATGAGCTGGTGGCGGCCGGCAAGATCGCTCATTACGGCGTCTCGGTGGAGAAGGTGGAAGAAGCTCTCAAGGCCATCGAATATCCGAATGTGAAATCGGTGCAGATCATCTTCAACATCTTCCGCCAGCGCCCCATCGGCCTGTTCCTGCAGGAAGCGCAGCGCCGCGACATCGCCGTGATCGCCCGCGTGCCGCTGGCCTCGGGCCTGCTGACCGGCAAGATGAATGCGCAGACCACCTTTGCTGCCGACGACCATCGGCAGTTCAACCGTCATGGCGAAGCCTTCGATGTCGGCGAGACCTTCTCGGGCGTGCCGTATGACGTCGCGCTGGCCGCCGTGGAGAAGATCCGTGCGTTGCTGCCGCCGGGTGTTCCCATGGCGCAATTCGCGCTGCGCTGGATCCTGATGGAAAGCGGCATCAGCACCGTCATCCCCGGTGCGCGCAACGTCGCGCAGGCGCAGTCCAACAGTGCTGCCAGCGACTTGCCGCCGCTGACCGACGAGGTGATGCAGGCATTGCGCGAACTCTATCTGCACGACATTGCACCGCATGTCCATCAACGCTGGTAATCTGTGGCCCCTCCCCTCATGTCACCAATAACAAGCAAGGACACCATGACACCCATCCAGCTAGCCATCGCCGGCGTCGGCAAGATCGTTTATGACCAGCATGCTCCGGCCATTGCCGGCAATGCTGATTTCAAGCTGGTCGCCACGGCCAGTCGCAACCACAGCATCGAGGGCGTGACGGCCTACAAGAGCATGGCCGAGATGCTGGCCTCGGGCACGGTCATCGACGCCATCTCCCTGTGCATGCCGCCGCAGTACCGCTATGAAGCCGCACGCGAAGCGCTGGGGGCAGGCAAGCACGTCTTCCTGGAAAAGCCGCCCGGCGCCACGCTTTCCGAAGTCGAGTCGCTGAAGCACCTGGCGGCGGAAAAAGGCGTGACCCTGTTCGCCAGCTGGCACTCGCGCCATGCGCCGGCGGTGCAGGTGGTCAAGCGTCATTTGCAGGAACATGCGCCGCGCCAGGTCAAGGTGATCTGGCGTGAAGACGTGCGCCACTGGCATCCGGACCAGGAATGGATCTGGCAACCGGGCGGCCTGGGCGTGTTCGATCCGGGCATCAATGCCTTGTCGATCGTCACCGAGATCCTGCCGCAGGCGATGTTCCTGAAGCAGGCCACGCTGGAAGTGCCGTCCAACCGCCAGACCCCGATTGCCGCGCGCCTGGGCTTTACCGATGCGCTGGGTACGGATGTGCAAGCCGACTTCGACTGGCGCCAGACGGGTGAGCAGACTTGGGATATCGTCATCGAGACCGACAGCACCCGGGTCCACCTGAAAAAGGGCGGACATGAACTTTGGATCAACGATAAGCCGTGCGCGCTGCCGGTGGAGGGGGAGTATCCCTCGCTGTATGCACATTTCTGCAAACTGATCCGTAGCGGGTCGTCCGATGTGGATGTGGCGCCACTGCGGCATGTGGCCGATGCGTTCATGCTGGGGGAGCATGTGGTGACGGACGCGTTCGTCTGATCGCACAACACCAGCCAGGGGCTACATGGCTTGAGCGAGACCGGCCCTATTGGGCCGGTTTTGTCTCGTTCACCTTATCCTATGGTGATGCGCCGCCCGGCGAGCAATTTGCTGGTCAATCCACCAGCCCATCAAAAAAGTACAAGGTACCGTGCCGCCAGGTCTCCAGCAGGTAGCCAAACCTGGCCTTCTGAAAGCTGCCGCTGCGGCCGATGCCTTCGAACTGATCGCTGACGCAGAGATACTGCTTGCCCTTCTCCCGGATCAGAGACCACTCTGCCAGCGCAACCTGAATGGCGGGGCGCTCCCTTGATCTTGTCTGCGACAGCTTGACCGCCCGCCTCAGCGGGTAGAGCCTGCCGCGATACAGCAACGCATCGCCGCGCCGCGATTGGGCGCTCCCGATCTCCATGCCACCATACAAAAAATATTCAGCCTGGTAACCAGACCGGTAATCGTCCTGAAGATAGAGAGCCCCGCCTTCAATCGCAGTTCGCGATACCCCATTGCGGGCCGTGCTGGAGAGACAGCTTTTGACGACATCCTCTGGCGGTGTGGCAAGCGCCGTCAACGAAACCATCCACAACACGAGTGAAAGCTGCCTCATTGACTTGCCCTTCCTTTGATGTCGCCACAAGGAATCCGGCTTGTCAGGCAAATGACGGAGCACATCGGCCCTCCTTTGAAAATCGATAAATTAAAGGAGTAGCGACGCAAGACCTATCGTTGCATGACGATTTCCGTACCTCCGAATGGAGGTTCGGATCCGCGTCGACAATGAATTACAGCAAGCGTGCGTCGGTTCAAAAGTGAACAGTGCCCCTCGGCAGAGCATGTGAAAAGAAGAAGGTAAAAAATAAGGGCTGACGATGTTGGTCGTCAGCCCTTCGGTTCTGCGCAAGCGACTTCAAGCCATCAAATTCGCATGATGGAAGCGCAAATGCTCCTCCACAAAACTCTCGATGAAGTAATACCCGTGGTCATACCCCGCATGCCGCCGCAAGCTCAGCGGCTGTGAGGCTTCCTTGCAGGCCGCTTCGAAACGTTCCGGCTGCAGCTGCTCGGTCAGGAATTTGTCGGCCAGCCCCTGGTCGATCAGGATGCCCTGCGGGAACGGCGCATAGAGCTTGCCCATCAGTTCGCTGGCATCATGCTCCTTCCAGCTTTCCTGATCCGGGCCCAGATAATTGCCGAAAGCCTTCTGGCCCCAAGGGCAGTGGATCGGCGCGGCAATCGGGGCAAAGGCCGACACCGAGCGGTATAGCTCGCGGTGGCGCAAGGCCAGCGTGAGCGCTCCATGCCCCCCCATGGAGTGACCGAAAATGCCCATGCGCTGCCCGTCAGCCGGGAAGTTCTCCAGCACGGCGCGACGCAAGTCCTCCACCACATAGCTCTCCATGCGGTAATGCCCGGACCACGGCGCCTGCGTGGCATCGAGGTAGAAACCGGCACCGATGCCAAAGTCCCAGCTGTCGCTTTCGCCGGCAATGCCGGCACCACGCGGGCTGGTGTCGCAAGTCACCAGGATCAGGCCCAGTTGCGCCGCCACGCGTTGCGCACCGGCCTTGATCATGAAGGTTTCTTCGGTACAGGTCAGCCCCGCCAGATAGAACAGCACCGGCAGCTTGCCTCCGCCCTGCCCGCCCTGGGACGGGACGAATACCGAAAAACGCATATCCAGGCCGATGGCCGGCGAAGCATGGCGATAGAAGCCCTGTACGCCGCCAAAACAGCCGTGCTCGGAGAGAGTCTCCAGCATCGCGCCCTCCTCAGAACTCGACCACGGAGCGGATCGACTCGCCGCTCTTCATCAGGTCAAAACCTTCATTGATGCGCTCCAGCGGCAATTTGTGCGTGATCAGGTCATCGATGTTGAGCTTGCCTTCCATGTACCAGTCGACAATCTTGGGCACGTCGGTGCGGCCACGCGCGCCACCGAAGGCCGAGCCCTTCCAGACGCGGCCGGTCACCAGCTGGAACGGACGAGTGGAAATCTCCTGGCCGGCTGCGGCCACGCCGATGATGATGGACTGGCCCCAGCCCTTGTGGCAGCACTCCAGCGACTGGCGCATGGTGGTGGTGTTGCCGATGCACTCGAAACTGTAGTCGGCGCCGCCATCGGTCATGCCGATGATGGCATCGACCACGTTGGGCACGTCCTTGGGATTGATGAAGTCGGTCATGCCGAACTTGCGCGCCATGGCTTCACGTGCCGGGTTCAGGTCCACGCCGATGATCTTGTTGGCGCCCACCATCTTGGCCGCCTGGATGACGTTCAAGCCAATGCCGCCCAAACCGAACACCACCACGTTGGCCCCCGCTTCCACCTTGGCGGTAAACAGCACCGCGCCCACGCCGGTGGTCACGCCACAGCCGATGTAGCAGACCTTGTCAAAGGGCGCATCCGAACGGATCTTGGCCAGCGCGATTTCAGGCACGACGATGTAGTTCGAGAAGGTCGAGGTACCCATGTAGTGGAACAGCGGCTTGCCGTCCAGCGAGAAGCGGCTGGTGGCATCGGGCATCAGGCCACGGCCCTGGGTGGCACGGATGGCCTGGCACAGGTTGGTCTTCTGCGACAGGCAGAACTTGCACTCGCGGCATTCCGGCGTATACAGGGGAATGACGTGGTCATCCTTCTTGAGCGACTTCACGCCCGGACCGACGTCGACCACCACGCCCGCTCCTTCATGGCCGAGAATGGCCGGGAAGATACCCTCCGGATCAGCGCCCGAGAGCGTGTAATAGTCGGTATGGCAGATGCCGGTGGCCTTGATCTCGACCAGAACCTCGCCAGCCTTGGGGCCGCCGAGCTCGACTTCCTCGATGGTCAAGGGCTTGCCTGCCTGCCATGCTACCGCTGCTCTTGTCTTCATAGGGATGGGTCCTTTGCGTGATGATTGATGTAAGACGTCCCCGACCGGCAATGCCGCGCTTGGTCAGGGATATTCAGTAAAACTGTGATGCCTGTGAAACTTCTGGCTGGGCAGTATTATCGCATTGCAAACGGAAAACCATGCGCCGGGCTTTACATCCTTCATGTTGATGCCATAACTGGTGAAAATTTCCATTTGACATGAAAATCACGCTGTCGCGTTGCAGCGAGGTTGCGGGCAGGATGACAAAGGCTTGGGCTTGCGGTAAGGTTGCTACAGAACAAACGATGAGGGTGGTCAGGATATCGCCATCCATCAGCGCACAACAAGTACACGAAGCAAGGACAAGCGCCAACAAAGCGCAGCAGGACACGAGATGGCATACTGACATCTCGCGTATCACGAAGTGGGGGCATCCACGTAATTCTGGCGTAAGCGCGTTCATACCGGGTGAACGGCTGCGGCTTGCTGCATTGACATGCGCTGTACGTCACGGCCCTGTCAGTGCCGGCCGTTGCGCTGGCGCGAACGCGCCAATTGCGTGCGAGGGCTGTCGACACGGTCGTCCGGCATCTTTCCGGGCCAAGGGATGTGCAGCGATGCGCTGCCTAACGACAGGTAATGTGATAGTTGGTCACATGGGAAAACAGAACAAATCGCCAGGGCGCCCAGGCACCACCCTGAAGACCTTGCTGCTGTTCGTGGGCTTCGTCGGGTCATTCATTGTCGTGCAGACCTGGTGGGAGATCCGCCAGGACCGCCAGCTGACCATCGACGCCGAGCGCGCCAGCTCGATGGCGGCCGTGCGCAGCGTGCAGGAACAGGCCGAACGTGTCTTCAGCGAGCTCGACCAGTTGCTCTGGTCCGGTGCCAGGCAGGTCCAGGCTGCCGGCCCCGATCTGCTGGACAACGACCCGGCCCTGTATCGCCTGCTGGCTGACTTGCAGCAGCGCCTGCCCACCGTGATGGTGCTGCGCTACATCGACCGCAACGGCAACACGCGCGCCAGCTCCCTGCGAGCCCTCGATACCACCAGCATCCCGGAAGATCACAAGCTCACCCATGTGGATGGCAACCCGACCCGGCCCGCTCTGTTCGTCGGCCAGCTCATGCGCAGCCGCTACAACCGCGAGCTGGTGCTGCCGGTGGCCATGAATCTCTACGATCGCAGTTCACGACCGATCGGGTTACTGGTGGCGGAACTGAAGGCATCGACCTTCTTCGACTTCTACAAGCGCATCACCAATTTCGAGGCCATCGTCTCGCTGCGCACGGAGAGCGGCTCGATGATGCTGCGCTCGCCCTTCGAGGAACGCTGGCTCAGCGTCAGCCTGGCCGATGCCAGGAGCATGGCGCGCATCCGCGCCGGGGCCGAGGAAGGCGCGTTCGAGGAGATTTCGTATCTGACCGGCGAACCGCTGCTGTTTACCTACAAGCGGCTGGACAAATGGTCGCTGGTGGCAGTCTATGCGCGCCGCATGGAAGACGTGCTGGCGCCCTGGCGCAGCCGTACCGAAAATCGCATCCTGCTGACGACCGGCATCCTGGGTTTCATCCTCATCGCGCTGATTGCCTTCCTGGTGTATTTCCGCTATCAGCGCCGCCTGGATCACGCGCTGTCCTCCAGCGAATACCGCTACCGCAAGCTCTACGAGGAAGGCAGCGATCCCATCGTGCTGATTTCGTCCGAGCTGCGCTATCTGGACTGCAATGCGGCGGCGCTGCGCTTTTTCGGGGTACCGGACAAGGAACGCATCATCGGCCGCAAGGTCGGCCTGTTCTCGCGCCAGAAGGCGCGCCAGGCGGACCAGCCGGATATCGACGAACTGGTCGGCCGGGTACTGGCCGGCCAGCCGCAGCAGTTCGAGTGGGTGACGGTCCGCCGCAACAAGATCATCCATACCGACGTCACCCTCAATCGCGCGCAATTCGAGCGCGGCTATGCGATCTTCGCCATCCTGCGCGACATCAGCGCCCGCAAACGCGCCGAGCTGCTGCAGAGCGAACAGAACCGTGTCCTGCACATGGTGATGGCCGATGACGACCTCGATGGCATCCTGCACGAGATCGTCGGCTTTGCCGATGCCCAGATTCCTTACGGAGCCAGTTGCGTCATGCTGGTCAATGAACAGGCCTCGCACTTCACCTCGGTGCTCAGCCGCCGCTACCCGCCGCGTCTGCTGCGTGCCCTGCAGGGTATGCCGATCCGTCATGGCTGCGGGGTCGGCGCCGAGGCGGCCCTGCGGCGCGGTCCCTGCATCGTCACCGATATCGCACGCGATCCGGTGACCGAACATCTGCGGGTGCTCATCGATGTGGAGGTCTACCCGTCCTGCGGTGCCTGGCCCATCATCGGCAAGGAAGGCCAGTTGCTGGGCGTGTTCGCCGCCCTGCTCAAGGAAAACCAGGCTCCCAGCAACGAATACCTGCAACTGGCCAACATCGCCGCCGACCTCGCCAGCGTGGCCATCGAGAGTCGTCGCGCCGACGAACGCATCCGCCACCTGGCGCACTACGATGAGCTCACCGGCCTTCCCAACCGCTTCCTGTGCACCCAGCACGTCTCCAACGCCATCACCCACGCCGAGCACCGCAACGGCATGGTGGCGGTGCTGCTGATGGACCTGGACCGCTTCAAGAACATCAACGATACCTTCGGCCACGAGGCCGGCGAGGCGGTGCTGCAGGAAATCGCCCAGCGCTTTCGCAACGCGCTGCGCGAACTGGATATCCTGGCGCGCGTGGGCGGGGATGAATTCATCGTGCTGGTGGATGACTTCGACGATCCGCTGCAACTGGGCGAGATCGCCCAGAAGCTGCTGACCGAGGCGCGCAAGCCTTTCATCATCGATGGGCAGGAAGCCATGCTCTCGGCCAGCATCGGCATCGCCACCTATCCCGGCGATGGCGACAATGCGCAGACCCTGATCAAGAACGCCGATATCGCCATGTACCGCGCCAAGCACCATGGCAAGGATGACTATCGCTTCTTCTCCGACGAGGTCAACACCAATACGGTCGAGCGCATCGCGCTGGAGGCCGAGCTGCGCCGCGCCATCGAGCGCGCCGAGTTCGTGGTGCACTACCAGCCCAAGATCAACCTGGCCAGCGGCGGCATTGTCGGCGCCGAGGCACTGGTGCGCTGGCAGCATCCGGTGCGTGGCCTGCTGCCACCAGGCGAATTCATACCGCTGGCCGAAGAAACCCGGCTGATCGACCAGATCGGCCTGGTGGTGCTGGACGTGGCCTGCCACGACATCGGCCTGATGCTGGAACGCGACCTGGTGTGCGGACGCATCTCCATCAACCTCACCGGCAGCCAGTTCGGCGATGAACACCTGCTGGAAGACATCAAGACCGTGGTCCAGCGCCACGGAACACCGCCGGCCTGCCTGGAGTTCGAGATCACCGAGAGCATGGTGATGCACAACCGCGATCGTGCCATTGCCATCATGGATGGCATCCGTGCAGAAGGCTTTACCATTTCGATCGATGACTTCGGTACCGGATATTCATCGCTGGCCTATCTGAAGCGCTTCCCGGTCAATACGCTGAAGATCGACAAATCCTTCATCAACGACATTCCCGACGATGCCAACAGCAGCGCCATCGTACAGGCCATCATCGCCATGAGCCATGCGCTGAACCTGAAGGTGGTGACCGAAGGCGTGGAGACCGAGAAGCAGTTGCAGGCCCTGCGCGAATTTGGCTCGGATGAATACCAGGGCTATTACTTCAGCAAGCCGGTGCCCTATACGCAGTTCCTGCAGATGCTGCTGGCACAGCAGCAGGCCGCACGCCAGGCCAGCCAGATGCTGGTGACCGCGGGCGATCCGCCCTGAGCGCCGCCGCTGGCCTGCCGCCGGAGCTCAGGACTGACGCGCCGCCAGCCGGTCGACCTGGTAGAGCGACGGGAACAGGCGGATCCACAGCAGCACGATCAAGAGCGTGCCAAAGCCGCCGATGAGCACCGCAGGCACTGCACCGAACCAGGCTGCAGTGAGGCCCGATTCGAATTCTCCAAGCTGGTTGGAAGTACCGATGAACACCGAATTGACGGCCGAGACCCGACCGCGCATGGCGTCGGGCGTCTCCAGCTGAACGAAGGAGGAGCGCACCACCACGCTGATCATGTCGGCCGCACCCAGCACCGCCAGCGCGGCCAGCGAGAGCGGGAAGGAACGCGACAGGCCGAAGACGATGGTGGCCAGTCCGAACACGGCCACGGCCATGAACATGGTGCGCCCTACCCGGCCACCCAGCGGAAAGCGCGCCAGCAGCAGCGCCACGATCAGAGCCCCGGCAGCCGGTGCCGAGCGCAACAGACCCAGGCCGACCGCACCGGTGTGCAGGATGTCGTTGGCGTAGACCGGCAGCAAGGCAGTGGCGCCACCGAGCAGCACGGCGAACATGTCCAGGGAGATGGCACCGAAGATGGCGGGCTTGCTGCGGATGAAGGCCAGGCCTGCGAACACCGACGACAAGCTGGCACCAGTGGGCTTGGACGGTGCTGCCTGGGATGCCGTCACCTGGGCCGGACGCCGGATCAGCGACAACAGTACGCTGCAGGCGATGAACAGCGCGCAGCTGCTGGCATACACCACGGCCGGCCCGGCCACGTAGAGAAAGCCCCCCAATGCCGGGCCGATGATGATGGCGAACTGGGTCGCCGAGGCCGAGCCCGCCACGGCGCCCGGCAAGGCCTTGGGCGACATCAGGCTGGGCAGCAGGGCCGACATGGTCGGCTTGGAAAAGGCCCGGCCCGCGCCAATGACGGCCACGATCGCGAACATCATCTCGCGGCTGAGCCAGCCTTGCAGGCTGCCCACTGCCAGCGTGGCGGCAGCGGCCGCTTCCACCAGCGAACTGACGCGCGCGACGTTGCGGCGATCAAAGCGGTCTGCCACATGGCCCACCACGAAGACCAGGATCAACGAAGGAATGAACTGCACCAGGCCCACGATGCCCAGATCGAAGGCGCTGTGGGTGAGCTGGTAGACCTGCCAGCCGACCGCGACGATCTGCATTTGCAAGGCGATGGTGGAGGCCACGCTGGCGCACCAGAAAAGTTTGAAGGGCGTGTGATGACGCAGCGGCTCGGCGGCATCATCGGGGGTCGCGCTGGGGGAAGTGGATGACATGTCTCGTGAATGGGAAGGCGGTGTTCTGGCGTGATGGAGTCCGGGACTGCAAGCAGCAACCCGGCTGGCGCAAGCGGTCTTGGCGCCGCTGCGGCCCTGCCCTGCAAGCCAGGGCGGGCGCCGCTATACTACCCGATCCCGCGCCAGCCGGCAGGACGCGCTCCGCGCGCCTGCCTGCGCATCACAAGGAGAATCCCCATGCAGTATCGCCAACTCGGCCGCACCGACCTCAAGGTCAGCCTCATCACCCTCGGTACCATGACCTGGGGCGAGCAGAACACCGAAGCCGACGCCCATTCGCAGCTGGACTATGCCGTCGAACGCGGCATCAACCTCATCGACGTCGCCGAAATGTATCCGGTCCCGCCCAAGGCTGAAACGCAAGGTCTGACCGAGCGCTATCTGGGGACCTGGCTGAAGAAATCCGGCAAGCGCGACCAGTTGCTGATCGCCACCAAGTGCACCGGCCCGGCCCGCAAGGCGCACAACCCGCGCCACATCCGCGGCGGCATCAACGACCTCGACCGCAAGGGCCTGACCGACGCTCTGCATGGCAGTCTGGAGCGCCTGCAACTGGATCACGTGGACCTGTACCAGCTGCACTGGCCGGACCGCAGCGTCAACAGCTTCGGCCAGCTCGGCTACGAGCACGTGGAGGATGAAACCACGGTGCCCATCGAGCAAACCCTGACGGTGCTCTCCGAATTCGTGAAGGCCGGCAAGATCCGCACCATTGGCTTGTCCAACGAGACCGCCTGGGGAGTCGCGCAATTCCTGCGCGCGGCCGAGCAGCATGGACTGGAGCGCATCGTCACCATCCAGAACCCGTACAACCTGCTCAACCGCAGTTTCGAAGTGAACCTGGCTGAATTCGCGCACCGCGAACAGGTCGGCCTGCTGGCCTATTCGCCCCTGGCCTTCGGCATGTTGAGCGGCAAGTACCTGGATGGCGCGCGTCCGGCCGGCGGCCGTCTGACGCTGTTCGAACGCTTCGTGCGCTATACCAATCCGCAGGCCGAACGGGCCACCGCAGAATACGTCGCGCTGGCGCGTCAGCATGGACTGGACCCGGCGCAGATGGCGCTGGCCTACGTCAACAGCCGCCGCTTCCTGACCTCCAACATCATCGGCGCGACCACGCTGGAGCAACTGCGCAGCAACATCGACAGTGCCCAGGTACAGCTGAGCGAGGAGGTGCTGGCCGCGATCGAGGCCATCCATCGCAGGCAGCCCAATCCGGCGCCCTGAACCGAAACCGAGCGACCCTACAGGCAAAAAAAGACCGGCTGCGTGCCGGTCTTTTTTGTGGGCGGAGAGGTCGTCCCGGGGACGATCAGTCGCCGCCGCTTTCGGTCGCTACCGCTGCCCTCACCTGTTCCTCGCGCGCACCGTAACGCGCGGCCATGACGGCGCACACCATCAGCTGGATCTGGTGGAACAGCATCACCGGCAAGAGCACCATGCCGATGGCGCCGCTGGAAAACAGCACCTTGGCCATGGGCACGCCCGAAGCCAGGCTTTTCTTGGAACCGCAGAAGACGATGGTGATCTCGTCTTCCTTGTTGAAGCCCAGGCGGCGGCTGCCGAAGGTGGTCAGTGCCATGATGATGGCCAGCAGCACGGCATTGATGACCAAGAGCGCCACCAGCATCGTCGCCGGCACCTGGTGCCACAGGCCCTGCACCACCGCCTCGCTGAAGGCCACGTAGACCACCAGCAGAATGGAACTCTGGTCGACGAACTTGAGCCAGGACTTGTTGCGCTCGACCCAGCGACCGATGAAGGGGCGCGCGATCTGGCCGGCCACGAAGGGCAGCAGCAACTGATAAACGATTTTCAGGATGGAACCGAGCGAGGAATGCCCGCTGCCATCATGCGCCACCACCAGCACCCCCACCAGCAGGGGCGTGAAGAAGATGCCCAGCAGATTGGACGCGGAGGCCGCGCAGATCGCCGCCGGCACATTGCCGCGCGCCACCGAGGTAAAGGCGATCGAGGACTGCACGGTCGAGGGCAGCACGCACAGGAACAGCAGCCCCAGGTACAGATCGGGGGTGATGAATTGCAGCAGCACCGGTTTCAAGGCCAGGCCGATCAGAGGGAACAGCGCAAAGGTACACAGCAGTACCGTCACATGCAGCTTCCAGTGCGTAAAGCCGGCCACCACCGCTTCGCGCGAGAGCTTTGCACCGTGCATGAAGAACAGCAGACCGATCATGAAGGTCGTCAGACCATCGAAGGCCTCGGCCACCTGGCCGGTACAGGGAAGAAAAGATGCAGTCAGCACGACGGCCAGCAGCATCAGGGTCATGTTATCGGGCAGGAAGCGGGGACGGGCCATGGCAGTTTCGTTGTTGTCGTGATCGGGACGCCCGCATGCTTATGTATACATTGGCTGCGGACAAACCGCCATTCTACGTGAGAGCGGCCCTGGCTTGCAGGACCCGCTCCCGGGGCCGGCAAGCGATCAGGCCTTGCGCACGAATTCGGTCTTCAGGCCCATGGAGCCGAAACCGTCGATCTTGCAGTCGATGTCATGGTCGCCCTCGACCAGACGGATGTTCTTGACCTTGGTACCCATCTTGACCACACCGCCGCCGCCCTTCAGCTTCAGGTCCTTGATGACGGTGACGGTATCGCCATCCTGCAGCACGTTGCCGGAGGCATCGCGCCAGACCCGGGCCGCCTCGGCGGGCGCGGCCTGGGCGCTCCACTCGTGGGCGCACTCGGGGCAGACGAACTGACCACCATCCTCATAGGTGAATTCGGATTGGCATTGGGGACAGGCGGGCAAGGTGCTCATATGAAAACTCCGGCAATTGGCTTGAAAAGGCAGCGATTGTACTGCTTCGGCAGCCAACTTCACATAGCCAGCAAGACCCGAGATCAAACAAGACGCAAATAAAAACGGCAGGCTTGCGGGCAAACCTGCCGTTTTCCTTCATGCGATCCGTGTAACGTCTGTCTTACCAGCCCCAAAACATCAGCCACCAGGCGGTATTGACCAGCGCCAGGCCACCGATCAAGGGCAGCATGGTCAGCACCTGCTGCAACCAGTGGGTCGCGTGACGCGCCACGACCTTCCAGCACAGCCACAGGCTCCACAGCGTCATGGCGCTCAGCAGCGCGGCGCGCACGTCATTGGCCCAGTAGACGGGCCAGTGCTCGGCGCGCAGCAGGCTGATGGTGGTGGCCGAGAGCCCAATGAAGACGCCGCAGCCCGCCAGGGGGATCAGGGCTTGCACCAGGTGGTTGAAGCGGCTCCATTCCCACTTGCCCAACAGGCGCGTAGCCAGGCCGAACATCAGGGCCACGCCGGTACCCAGCAACAGGCCGGTGGTGAGGATGTAGCCGACCACCATGGCGCCGTCGAGCCAGGTGAAGACGTCGCTTTGCTGCGGATAATTGGTCAGCAGCCACCAGGGCGCCTGGGTACCGAAGGGCCACATGATGTCGCGATCGATGAGCCAGGTGGCAATGTCCTGCTTGATGGTGATGAACCAGGGACTGACCGTCCAGTGGAAGGCGCCGATGGCAATGCCCAGCAGACCGTAGAGGACCAGGGCGCTTTCCCACAGATTATTGTGGGTCTTGCCGAACTGCACCACTTCCACCGCCGGGGGACGGAAGCTCAGAGCGATTGCATCGCGATGGCCACTGCAGCGACCGCACATGTGACAGTCGGAAGCCCCCTTCATATTGCGCAAAGGCACCAGCGGTGCGCAGTTGATCGGAATGATCTTGTGTTCGGGATGATAGGAGGCGCGCCATGCGTCTTCGTTCACCTTGTAGTGAACCGGGGCCAGTTTGGCCAGCAGGCCGAAGACGCCATTGACCGGGCACAGGTACTTGCACCAGACGCGCTTGTCGCGGCCATACAGGTAACCGACGATCATGGCGCCGACGGTGGAGCCGCCCAGCACCAGCAGCACCGCCTTGGGATACTGGTAGACGCTGACCATCTGGCCGTAGACCGTGGTCAGGGCGAAGGCCACGAAGGGCCAGCCACCCCAGCGCATCCACCGGGGAATGGCGCGGCCGCGTCCATGACGGCTGGCAAACTCGGTGAGTGCGCCTTCCGGACAGAGCACACCGCACCATACGCGTCCCATCAGCACCATGCTCACCAGCACGAAGGGCCACCAGATGCCCCAGAAGGCGAACTGGGCGATCAGCGTCAGATTGGACCAGAGATGGGCGGTTTCGTCAGGCAGCGGGAGGAACACCGGAACCAGGATCAGCACCGCATACACGGCCACCACGATCCATTGCAGGCCTCGGATGAATGCGCCATGGCGGCGCATCCAGTCTCCGGTACGCGTGAGCAGAGTCGGCGATTGCGTACAGGTTGTCATCAGGTTCAGACGGCTTCCTGCCTCTTGCTTTTGAGCTGAGGCTGGGGTTTTCGATAGAGGGCGGAGCATACCACGACCCAATAAACGGTATAGACGATCACCGACAGCAGCGCCGGACGGGCGCGGTAACCGGTCAGGGTCGAGATCAGGCTGCCCAGGGTGGTGGAATCATCCAGCAGTGCCGAGGTATCCCAGAGCTGACCGGTCAGGGTCATGGTCCAGTTGGCCGAGGCCAGCATGTCCGAACTTTCCAGCAGGACGTCGAAGAGCTTTTCCACGCCGGTGACCAGCAAACCGGCCGCCAGCAGCAGCAGGATCACTTCCGTGACCTGGAAGAAACGACGCCAGGAGAAGATCTTGCCGCCCAGCTGCAACAGATAGAAGGTCAGGAAGGCCAGCCCGAAACCGATCGCGCCGGCCAGCACCAGCGAAGCGGTGCTGGCGTTCTGCTGCCCCAGGCCGATGCCGTACAGGAAGACCGCCGTCTCGCTGCCCTCGCGGGCGATGGCCAGCATCACCAGCACGAACACACCCCACCAGTTGCCACTTTCATAGCTGGACTGCATGGAGCTTTCCATGTCCTTCTTGAGGGTGCGTCCATGCTTGCGCATCCAGAACACCATCTGCACGATCAGCACGGCGGCAATGAGGACGATGGCGATCTGGAAGTAGGTCTGGGCGTCGCCCGAGAGCAGTTCCGAAAAGCCCAGCAGGGCTGCGCCCAGTGCTGCCGCCAGTACCACGCCGGCCACCACGCCGCCCCACAGATAGGGGATGCCGCGCCGCGCGCTGACATCGCCGTTCTTCAGCCAGGCATACAGAATGCCGACCACCAGAAGCGCCTCGACGCTTTCGCGCCAGACGATGAACATGACCTGTCCCATGAAACCCTTCCCTTCCTGAAAACCTGGACTTCCGTGTCGCTTGCGCGCATCCGGACTTACTTGGCGACGATTACGCCGTGCGGCATGTCGAGGTGGAAGTCATCGAAAAACTTGTATTCGCCCGCACGCAATGGGGCGATCACCACGAAGGACTGCGCACCCGGCGCCAGCACCTTCTCCTTGCGCAGTTCGACACTTTCGAACTCGGCGGCGGACTTGCCGATGTTGTGCACTTCGATCTTGATGCGCTGCCCGGTCGGCACTTCGATACGCGACGGGATCAGTTTGCCGTCCTGCATCTCCAGCTTGAAGGTCGGCAGGTCGGAAGCGCTGGCCTGGGCGGCGCCACCCAGCATGGTCAGAGCGACCAGGCCCGGGCAGATCAGTCGGACGATTCTTGCGATCATGAAGACTCCGGAACTCTCAAAACGGTGAAGCCGGTCCGCCATCCTGGCCAGACCGGCATCGATTCACTGCAAAGGCAGGCGCTGGTTCAATGCCTGCCACCGGCTTAGTAGCCGCCCTTCTTGCCGATGCCGGCGAAGGTGAAGTCGTAGTTCAGCTCGAAGGTCTTGAACCACGGACCGACACCGGTTTCCTTGTCGACGTGACGACCAAAGTGGGCGTGCTCATTGGCTTGCGGCGAGGAGATGGTCAGCTTGAGCTTGTACTTGCCCGGACCTTCCAGCTTGACGTTGTCGCCATAGTGGGGACCGTCGTTGGCCACCATGGGCATCATGTCGCCCTTGAGTGACTTGGTGGAACCGACCTTGGTCAGCTCGTACTTCACGACCAGATAGGGCATCCAGTCACCTTCAGCGAACCCGTTGGGGTTCTTGGCCACGGCGCGGATGTCGGCTTCCAGGTGGATGTCGGAATCCTCGGCCTTGCGCATCATGCCGTCCGGTTCCATCTTCACCGGTTGCAGGTAGACGGCATTGACTTCAAAACCATTCTGGATCTGCGGCTTGCCAATGGGGTATTCGGCGGCCACGGCAGAACCTGCAAAGCACAGGCCAAGCGCTGCGGCGACAGCTAGTTTCTTCAAACCGATCATTGCGTATTCTCCTGGTGACAAATGATAATGATTAGCATTAAGTATATCACCCTTTGAGGCAGTGAGCGGGTCACCTTAGTGCAATCCTTCATAGCAATGCTGACCGAAGAGTAAAAATGCGCGAGCAATGAAAACCGCCCGGCGGGCACCGGGCGGTTCATAGGGACTGCGAGCGGCATCAGATGGGGGTTGCCAGGCCGGCCCGTGCCACTCAGATTTGTTCCAGCTGCGCCAGCGAGTGCGAGACCAGCGGCCCAGGCTTTGCAGGTGCTGCCGCCACGCTGCGCACGGGTACCGCCAGGCGCCCTTCCAGCTGGAAGACCGCCACCACGCTCTCCAGCCTCTCGGCCTGCGCCTGCAAAGCCTGGGCCGCTGCTGCGGCCTCTTCCACCAGCGCGGCATTTTGCTGGGTGCCCTGGTCCATCTGCGAAATGGCCTGATTGACCTGGGTGATACCGGCGCTCTGCTCCTCGCTGGCATCGGCGATGCTGCCGACGATCTGGGTCACGCGCTGCACGCTGTCGACGATGTCGCTCATGGTGGCGCCGGCCTGTTCCACCAGCTTGCTGCCGCTACCGACCTTGTCGACGGAATCGTCGATGAGCGACTTGATTTCCTTGGCGGCAGCCGCCGAGCGCTGCGCCAGCGAACGCACCTCCGAGGCGACCACGGCAAAGCCACGCCCCTGCTCGCCGGCCCGCGCTGCTTCCACCGCTGCATTCAGCGCCAGGATATTGGTCTGGAAGGCGATGCCATCGATGACTGCGATGATGTCGACGATCTTGCGCGAGGAGTCATTGATGGAGTTCATGGTGTCGACCACCTGGCGCACCACGTCCCCGCCCTGCGAGGCTGATTGCGCCAGCGCGTTGGCCTGGCGCGCGTTCTGGGTATTCTGCAGCACCACGGAAGTCAGTTGTTCCAGGCTGGAAGCGCTTTCCTCCAGCGCAGCGGCCTGCTGCTCGGTGCGGGCCGACAGATCGGCATTGCCCACAGCGATCTGACGCGCTGCCACCGTCACCGAATCGGTGGAACTGCGCGTGGTGCTTACCACCTCGACGATGCGCGCCAGCAGTTTGTTGAAGGCGGCGGCAGTACGGCCGATTTCATCCATGCGCTCCACCGGCACCGGACGCGACAGGTCCAGGGTCTGGCTGACATGTTCGAAGGTCTGCTGGATCTTGCCCAGGCTGTGCGTCACGCTGCGCAGGGTGCGCATCCCCAGCAATCCCGTGAGCAGTACCGCCAGCACGATCACCCCGATCATCGCGCGCAGAGCGAAGGCGTAAGCAGCGTCGCTCTCGTGCTTGATGGCGTCGATCATCTGGCGCCCCATCAGGATGTGGTCATCAAAGCCCTTCTTGGCGGCAGCCGCCGACAGGGCCAGCGGCGTGCCTGCCTGCAGCGTGGCGCGCACGCCCTCCATGTCATTGGCATAGGCGGCGGCGAAGAACGGTACCAGGGCTCGGCGGTAGGCTTCAATGTTGGCCTTGTCGGCCAGGATCAGGGCGCGGTCCTTGTCATCGAACACGAGATCGCGCTCGTAGTGGGCGAATTCCTCGTCCAGCGCCTTGTTGGCGGCATCGACCGCCTTCTGCAAGGCGGTCTTGTCGGGCAGATTGGCAAACACCGAGAGCCGATAGCCGGCCAGGCGCGAATCGGCCAGATAGCCCTTCAACAGATTGAGGCTGTCCATGCCGGGGATGATGCGATTCTGGATCAGTTCCAGTCGCTGCTGGGCACGCTGCAATTGCCAGAGCCCGTCGGCACCGACGAACAGCAGCGCCACCAGGGCTGTCGAGAGAGTGAGAATGAGGCGCTTGGTAATGGTCATGATGGAAAATTCACCCATGCAAAGGAGGCGCGCCACAGCACGCCGGTTCAACTACAAGACACGAAAAGAGGTGAAGAAAAAGACTCCCCCTGGCTGACTTGCCTGTCCGTCTTTGTTCGATTTTTTGTGCAATGCACCCAAGGCATTGCCGTCGCTTGTGCGAAGAGGTTCGCGAATGAGCTTCGTTGCAACTCATGACACAGCTGTCAGGAATATAGCCGAGCAGGCCAGCAGGAATGCTGCAACGCGAGATTTTATTCGTTCATATCTGGCATTCAGAAATTGAATGATCCAGCAGGGTTGCCGCCGCGCGCGGCGAATGCCGGCCCGGGCGGGCAGTCAAGGCGTATCTGTAATTGTCACGTAAGCTCATTGCGATAACCCACGGCCTGAGGGAAACACCTGACATCGACGAGATTGAGGCGCTGCCTGGGGGTTGGCTGCGTATTGAACAATGGATTTCTGCCCCCTGCTATGTCAAACTTGCCGGAACTCAGAAATGCCGCATTCAAAGAACAACGCCCTGTCCCGCACATAACGCATGTCCCGCCCCAGCATATTGATGGTCGATCCCAGTCCGGAGTCGGTGGAACTGGCGCGCTTCAGCCTTTGGCGCAGCAAGCTGGAGTGCGACTTCGGTTGGTTCGAGGATGCGGAACGGGCGATGGAATCGCTTTTCAGTCCCCACGCGCAGCAGCACCCCGAAACCCTGCCCTGCCTGATCCTGCTGGAACCGCGACTGCCGCGCATGGAAGGGCTGGACCTGCTGCACATGCTACGCAGCCAGCCGCATACGCGCGCGCTGCCGGTCATCATGTTCGCCACCTCTCATGACCAAGCCGATGCCACGCGTTCGCGCGAAGCAGGCGCCAATGACTACCTGGTCAAACCGGTGGATGCGCGTGAATTCATGGAGTTGGTCAACCAGACCGTCCAGCACTGGCTGCAAGCGCCCCCGGCTCAGACCGAGCCACGCTGACCGGCCAGTGCCTGCGCGCAGCAGGCACTGAGCAAAGACGGAAAAATGGAGGCGGAAATTGGAAGCGTAAAAGTGAAGGCGAAAAAGACAAAAGGGCCCATCTTGCGATGGACCCTTTATATCTGGTGCGGCTGGCAGGAATCGAACCCACGACCCCTTGGTTCGTAGCCAAGTACTCTATCCAGCTGAGCTACAGCCGCGAAAAACAAAATTATAGCAGCAAGTTTTCCCCTTTGGGAAGCCCTCGACCGAGATTTTTTGCCGAAAGGGAAATCCGGCCTGCATATGGGTGGCTCGCGGCTATTATGAAACAATATTCAGCTTCCTCCGCTTACCTGCCTCGCATGTCCGATTCTGCCGCCCTCGATCTGTCAGATGCCTATCGCCTCCGTGAAGAAGAACGCACGCGCATCGCCCGCGACCTGCACGACGAACTGGGTGCGCAATTGACCGGCATCGGCATGGCACTGGGCCAATTGCGCGAACAGCTGGCCCTGGAACACCATGCCGCCCTGCCGCAGGCCGACTACGCCGGACAATTGCTGCAGCAGGCACGCGAAGGCATGGAGCGCATCATTGACGAACTGCATCCCCCCATCGTCGAGTTCGGCCTGGTCGATGCCCTGCACTGGCAGTGCCGCCATTTCAGTCGCCAGAGCGGCCTGGACTGCCGCTTCCACGCTGAGCAGGGCCTGACCGTGCACGATGAATTCCTGGTACTGGGCCTGCTGCGCATCCTGCGCGAGGCGCTCAACAATGTGGCGCGCCATGCAGCGGCCCGAACGGTGCAGGTGCGCCTGGAGCAGAGCGGCAAACACCTGCACCTGAGCATCGCCGATGACGGTGGCGGCTTCGATCCCGCCCTGGCCGGGCGCGACGGCAGGCGTGGCCATGGCCTGACCAACATGCGCCAGCGCGCCGCAGCCCTGGGCGGCAGTGCGACATGGGAGGCCCGCGCCAGTGGCGGTACCTGCGTAAATATCGTCATACCTGTCACACTCTGAATGAACGCTATAGAATACGCCCTCGCCCGCCGCAGCTTGCAGCAAGGGTTTCAGAGGAGTGTCGCCGTCCGCCCATGAGCAAGAAATCCACCGCCGCCATCAAGGTCCTGATCGCCGATGACCACGCCATCGTACGCGAGGGTCTGCGCCAGATCTGTGCCGGCAGCAAGGACATCGTCGTGGTCGGCAATGCTGCCAACGGTCTGGAGGCCATCAAGCTGGCCCGCGAAGGCAATGGCGATGTGATGCTGCTGGACATCGTGTTACCCGACCGCAGCGGCATCGACATCCTCAAGCAGATCCGCAAGGAGCAGCCGGAGCTGCCGGTGCTGATGCTCTCCATCCACCGTGAGGACCAGTACGCGATCCGTTCGCTCAAGGCCGGAGCGGCCGGCTTTCTCAACAAGCAGGCCAGTCCTGGCGAACTGCTGGCAGCCATCCGCCAGGCCGCCGCCGGGCGCAAGTACGTGAGCCCCTCGCTGGCGCAGGAACTGGCCAACCAGATCGGCGTGGACCACGACACGCCGCTGCATGAAACCCTCTCCGACCGGGAATACCAGACCATGGTCATGATCGCTTCCGGCAAGACCGTCAGCGACATTGCCGCCGAGCTGCTGCTGTCGGTCAAGACCATCAGCATGTATCGCTCGCGGGTGCTGACCAAGATGAAGATGCGCCACAACGCCGAGCTGACGCATTACGCGCTCAAGAACAAGCTGGTCGAATGAGTTTGCCCCGCCCTTTCCCCGCTGACGCCTGACAAGCAGTCAGCAAGCCGTGGCTTCCTTGTTGGAAAGGGGCTTTTCTCCTCCTATTAAAAGCATCCAGAGCACATGCGCTGAAGTACAATTAGTTGTCATTCTTGCCTCTACCTTGAGGGACAGCGGCAACGGACTACGGCGCAAGGGGAGACTACGCCGCGTCTGCGCGATGACAGGGGAAGGCGCCGTGCTCAAGCAATGCCGGCCTGCGCCGATACCTTATTAAATTCCCCGTGGCACCCAGACAATCACACCAACAATACAGTCACCAGCCGGCATGTCCAAGAAACCGACCACGCTCACGCCTGTCGAGATCGCCCGAGAAGCTTTCCAGAGGCTGGGGGCCAGGCGCATTGCGCCCACGCCGGACGCCTACCGCATCGCCTACGAGGAAATCCAGGGCGGATTGCCAGGGGTGACGGCTGAGTCGGTGCTCGGCAATTTCGCCACCAAGCTCTCGCGCCAGCCCGGTGAGAACGGCCTGCTCGGCACGCGCCTGGTACGTGCGCGCGAGAATGGGGACTGGAGCGAGTTCGAACGCCAGCTGACCGAGTTTGCCGACGCCAACTGGCAGAGTCGCCCCATCCTGCCCGCCAAGCCGGCAGTGCCCCACGGCGAACTGGTGCCAATCGACCTGGAACGCCAGTTCATCCGTGACAGCATCAAGGAGAAGATGCTGCGCGAAATGCTGGCGCGCATCCTGGTCTTCAATCTGCCCTCGCTGCTGTCGACCGCGCCGGAACTGGCCAATGAGTCGCGCAACAGTGGCCAGGAGCTGAAGATGGCGTTCTCGGAACAGGCGATGAACGACATCATCAGCCGCGTCAGGCAGCTCAGCTTCCAGATCGAGCTCAAGACCGACGACATGGCCCAGCAGCAGGATTTGCTGATGCGCCTGTTCCAGTTGCTGCTGGAAAACATCAACGGCCTGCTGGAACAAGGTTCCTGGCTGTCGAGCCAGATCGAGACGGTGCAGAGTCTGATCGCCGGCCCGCTCAGCAGCACCTCCCTGGCCGACGCCACCAAGAACCTCAAGGAAGTGATCTACAAGCAGGGCCTGTTGAAGAACACCCTGTCCGAGGAAAAAGTGGTGGTCAAGAACATGATGCTGACCTTCGTGGATCGACTCTCGGCCATGGTCTCCACTACCGACAACTACCAGCGCACCATCCGCGGGTTCTCGCAACAGATCAGCCAGGCCGGCAACATTGCCGACCTCAACAGCGTGCTCAGCGAGATCATGACCGAGACGCAGAAAGCCCAGGAAGAAGCCACCCGCTCGCGCGATGCGATGGAAGATGCGCGCCAGGAAGTGGAAAAGGCCGAGGAACGCATCCAGGCGCTGGAGCAGCAACTGCAGCAGATGGGCGAACTGGTGCGCGAAGACCAGTTGACCGGCAGCCTCAACCGGCGCGGCATGGATGAATCCCTGGATCGCGAGATCGCCAACGCCCTGCGTCGCGAAACGCCCCTGTGCGTGGCCCTGCTGGACCTGGACGACTTCAAGCGCATCAACGATACGCACGGCCATGCCACCGGTGACGAAGTATTGGTGCACATGGTGCAGGTCATTCGCGAGACCTTGCGCAAGCTGGATGTGATCGCGCGTTTCGGTGGCGAGGAGTTCGTGGTGCTGATGCCGGAGACCAGTCCGCAGGACGCGGTCCAGATCATCACGCGGGTCCAGCGCGAACTGACCAAGCGCATCTTCATGCACGAAAGCCAGCGCCTGCTCATCACCTTCAGTGCCGGCGTGGCGGTGTATCAGCCCGGCGAGAGCCAGGCGGATTTGCTCAAGCGCACCGATGTGGCGCTGTACAAGGCCAAGAATGCCGGCAAGAACCGCATCGTCTTCGCCGACCCGCCAGCGGCGACACCGGCACTGCCGCCATCCCGCTAGGCGCGGCGCCAGCTGCGCCAGCCGGCTGCGGCCATGAGCACGAAGAGGGCATAGAGAATGGCCGTCAGCGTCAGGTGCTTGTAGAGATACAGTCCCACGTAGAGCACATCCACGACGATCCAGACCAGCCAGTTCTCCAGCTTCTTGCGCGACAGCAGGAATTGTCCGACCAGGCTGCCGGCGGTGAGCAGGCCATCCATGTGCGGCACATCGGTATCGGTGTAGCGCTGCAGGAACCATGACAGTATCCCCCACCCCGCCACCCAGGCCATGCCCATGAGCAGCCAGCCCCGAGCCGAGAGCCTCGATACCTGCAGCGGCCCCTGCTGCTCGCCGCCACGCAGCCACTGCGACCAGCCCCAGACCGAGACCGCCACGAAGACGAACTGCAAGCCGGCATCGCCATAGAGACGGGCATCGGCGAACACCGCCGCGTACAACAAGGAAGAGAGAATGGAGAACAACCACGCCCAATGATTCTGGGCGATGTTGAGCCAGACGGTGATCACCGCCAGCACGAAGGAGACCAGCTCCAGCGGCGTGGTGCTCAGGCCCAGCCAGTTCAGCGGGGTATCAAGGCTCATGCGAAAGACAGGACGACGCCGGACAGGCGCTCAACGCGCAGCAACGCGGGCGCTGGAGGCGGGCGCATTGACGGGAACGGAAACGCTGTTCGGCTGCCCGGAACCGGGCATGAAAGGATTTGGATTGACGGCAGGGGCAGGCTTGGTCGAATTGCCATCGAGCAGCTGGATGAAGACCTCGTTCTGCTTGATCATGCCCAGCTCGAAGCGCGCACGCTCTTCCACCGCCCCCTTGGACTGCTTCAGGTCGTCCACTTCAGAGGCCAGCTTGGCGTTGCGTTCCTTGAGTTCGTCGTTCTTCTTGTGCGCCAGTTGCACCTGGCGGTCGAGCTCCCATACCTTGAACCAGCCGCCCTTGCCCAGCCAGAGCGGATACTGGATCACAACCAGCAGGAAGGACAGGCAAAGGATGATCAGGCGCATAGCCGGGAGCTCTCAATGCGGCGCCTGCCTTTGGGGTGGGCGCCGCAAGCTTCTTACTTCAGGTTGTAGAACGCAGCGCGGCCGGGATAGCTGGCGATGTCGCCCAGGTCTTCTTCGATACGCAGCAGCTGGTTGTACTTGGCCATGCGGTCCGAACGCGACATCGAGCCGGTCTTGATCTGCAAGGCGTTCATGCCAACAGCGATATCGGCGATGGTCGAGTCTTCGGTTTCGCCCGAACGGTGCGAGATCACGGCGGTGTAGCCGGCACGCTTGGCCATTTCGATGGCGGCGAAAGTCTCGGTCAGGGTGCCGATCTGGTTGATCTTGATCAGGATCGAGTTGCCGATGCCCTTGTCGATACCTTCCTTCAGGATCTTGGTGTTGGTGACGAACAGGTCGTCACCCACCAGCTGGACCTTCTTGCCCAGGGTTTCGGTCAGCAGTTTCCAGCCGGCCCAGTCGTTCTCGGCCATGCCGTCTTCGATGCTGATGATGGGGTACTTGTCGCACCAGGACGCCAGCAGCCCCGTCTTCTGCGCCGGGGTCAGCACCATGTTTTCACCGGCCAGGTGGTAGTTGCCGTCCTTGTAGTACTCGGAGGCAGCGCAGTCCAGACCCAGGGCGATCTGAGTGCCCGGCTCGTAACCCGCCTTCTCGATGGCTTCGATGATCAGCTTGATGGCTTCTTCGTGGCTGGAAACGTTGGGAGCGAAACCGCCTTCGTCACCGACGGAGGTGGCCAGGCCGCGATCGTGCAGGATCTTCTTCAGGGTGTGGAACACCTCGGCGCCATAGCGCAGGGCTTCACGGAAGCTCGGTGCGCCCACCGGGATGATCATGAATTCCTGGATGTCCAGGTTGTTGTCGGCGTGGGCACCACCGTTGATGACGTTCATCATCGGCACCGGCATCTGCATGGAACCGCTGCCGCCGAAGTAGCGATACAGGGGCAGACCCGATTCTTCGGCAGCGGCCTTGGCCACGGCCATCGAGACGGCCAGCATGGCGTTGGCGCCCAGGCGGCTCTTGTTCTCGGTGCCGTCCAGATCGATCAGGGTGCGATCCAGGAAGGCTTGCTCATTGGCGTCCAGGCCCATGATGGCTTCCGAGATCTCGGTGTTGATGTTTTCGCAGGCTTGCAGCACGCCCTTGCCGAAGTAACGGCTCTTGTCGCCGTCACGCAGTTCGATCGCTTCGCGCGAGCCGGTGGATGCGCCCGAGGGCACGGCAGCGCGACCCAGCACGCCGGATTCCAGCAGCACGTCGCATTCCACGGTCGGATTGCCGCGCGAATCGATCACTTCGCGGCCGATAATATCAACGATTGCACTCATTCCAGATCTCCATCAAGGTTTTAAAAATGATTGGCGGGTGCAGGCCCGGTAGCCGGGGCGCCCATGTTGAAACGGCCGCCCGACGGCAGCCGTTTCATGCACCTGGCCGGCAGCTTATGCCTGGCCCTTCGACGCTGCGTGATGCGCCAGCGCCGCGCGGATGTACGAAATGAACAGCGGATGGCCGTCACGCGGAGTGGACTTGAACTCCGGGTGATACTGCACGCCGATGTAGAACGGGTGAGCGTTCTCGCCGGTGCGCGGCAGTTCCATGATTTCGCACAAGTCTTCGCTGGGCGTACGGGCCGACACGATCATGCCCGCCTCTTCCACGCGACCCAGGTAGAAGTTGTTGGCTTCATAGCGATGGCGGTGACGTTCGGTCACGCTGTCGCCGTAGATTTCGGCAGCCAGGGTACCCGGCTTGACCGCACAGGTCTGCGCCCCCAGGCGCATGGTGCCACCCAGGTCGGAGTTGGCATCGCGCCGCTCGACCTTGCCGTCATGGTTCTGCCATTCATCGATCAGGGCCACCACCGGTTGTTCGGTATCCGGATCGAACTCGGTCGAATTGGCCTTGGACAGACCGGCCTTGTTGCGCGCATATTCCAGCAGCGCTACCTGCATGCCCAGGCAGATGCCCAGGTAAGGCACCTTGTTTTCGCGGGCATAGCGGGCGGCGGCGATCTTGCCTTCCACTCCGCGCTTGCCGAAACCGCCCGGCACCAGGATGGCGTCGTACTTGGTCAGGCTGTCGGTGCCGTTGGCTTCGATCTCTTCCGAATCCAGGTACTCGATGTTGACGCGGCTACCGGTATGGATGCCGGCGTGGCGCAGCGCTTCGGTGAGCGACTTGTAGGACTCGGTCAGGTCGACGTACTTGCCGACCATGCCGATGGTGACTTCGTGCGAAGGATTGTTCTGCGCATCGATCAGCTTGTCCCACATCGACAGGTCGGCCGGCTTGGGCGACAGGCCCAGCTTTTCGCAGATGATGGTATCCAAACCCTGGTCGTGCAGCATCTGCGGAATCTTATAGATGCTATCGGCATCCCACACCGAAATGACGGCGTCAGCGGCGACGTTGGAGAACAGCGAGATCTTGTCGCGCTCGTCGTCGGGGATGCGGCGGTCGGCACGGCACAGCAGCGCGTCGGGGGAAATGCCGATCTCGCGCAGCTTCTGCACGCTGTGCTGGGTGGGCTTGGTCTTGAGTTCGCCGGCCGAGGCCAGGAAGGGAACCAGGGTCAGATGCACGAAGGCGGTGGCGTTGCGGCCGGAGCGCAGGCTCAACTGGCGCGCCGCTTCCAGGAAGGGCAGCGACTCGATGTCACCGACAGTGCCGCCGATTTCCACCAGCGCGACCTCGAAACCTTCGGCGCCGCGATGGATGAATTCCTGGATCTCGTTGGTGATGTGCGGGATGACCTGGACAGTCTTGCCCAGGTATTCGCCACGGCGTTCCTTGCGGATCACCGATTCATACACCTGACCGGTGGTGAAATTGTTCACCTTCTTCATCTTGGCCGAGATGAAGCGCTCGTAGTGGCCCAGGTCGAGGTCGGTTTCGGCGCCGTCATCGGTGACGAACACTTCACCGTGCTGCAACGGGCTCATCGTGCCGGGGTCGACGTTGATGTAGGGATCGAGCTTCAGGAGGGTGACTTTGAGGCCGCGCGATTCGAGGATCGCAGCCAGGGACGCGGCGGCAATCCCTTTACCCAGGGAAGACACGACGCCGCCAGTGACAAATACAAACTTGGTCATTACAGATGAGTGCCGAACGGCACATGCGGGAAATTCAAATTATACCCCAAATCCGGCTCGTTTTTTAAGCCTCCCTGCGATTAGTGTCTCTCCATCGACAATCTTGCAGCAGGAAAACATGCGCGGCCCCGCGCACTGGATTCTTGACCATCGTCCCGGCAAATTGGTTCATCTGCACTTCACTGGCCATGAAGCTGCCTGCCCTGCAACAGCTGCCCGATCATGCCGTGCGTGGCTTGGGCCGCCGCCACCGGGGATTCCATCGGAAACAGGTGGCCGCCGGCAATCTGGAGGAAGTTCGGTCCGACCAGCCGACGCGTGGCCTCCAGGCCGGCCAGACGGCACTCGACTGAATCGACGCCGCCCACGAAGCCTACCGGCACCGGATAGGTCTGGCGCGCCAGGCGCCCGAGGTGATGAGGAATGGTGCGATAGACCGCGGTTTCGGTCTCGCGCGAGAAGCGCAGGCGCACGCCCCCATCGGGCTGCGCCACCAGGCCATGTTGCAGATAGTCGCGCAGCACCTGCTGCGGCCAGGCCGCAAACAGGGACTTGGCGGCGTAGTGCCGGTAGGCTGCCTCCATGTCCGGCCAGTTGTCACGGCGGCGCGCCGAGGCCACCGAGGGCGAATGACGGCTTTCATACTTCAGCAACTTGGCCAGGCGCAGCAGCTGCGCTCGCCAGCCGGCCACGATGGGCGAATCCAGCAGTACCACGCAGCGCACCAGCGCCGGGCGCTTGCGCGCAGCCATCAGCGCCAGGATGCCGCCCATGGAATGCCCTACCAGGATCACCGGTTCGGCATAGCTGCGCTCCAGTTCCTCACGCAGTTCGCGCGCCAGAGTGCGCCAGCCGTCGTCGACCGGAAAGCGTGGATCATGGGCGTGGATAGGCAAGGCGCGCACATCGTAGTGGGCACGCAATTGTTCGAAGAACATGCCGTAAGTCCCCGCCGGATAACTGTTGGCGTGGGCGAAATGAAGAATGGGAAGGCTCATGGACAGGCGCAGGCTAGGCAATGGCCGCAGCATAGCAAAACGGCTGACGCCGCGAGCGTGCTATTTTCCCGCATCGCGAAATGGAACGACAGGCAGGCGTCGAGCGCCTTGCCTGCTTACTGGCCGTACCAATACCGCGCATGTTGCTTGCGGTATTGGTCCACTTGCAACTGATCCCCCAGCGTCATGGTCAGCGCGCCAGTTTCATCGGTGCGCAGGCGGCGGATACCAAGACGACCATATCGTTCATAGACTTCCGGCTTGGGGTGATTGAAACGGTTGCGATAGCCGACCTGGAATACCGCCAGTTCCGGCCGCACCGCCCGCAGGAAGGGCTCGGTGGACGAGGTCCCGCTGCCGTGATGCGGTGCCAGCAGCACCGTCGAGGGCAAGCGGTCGGCCAGCGGACCGTTGACCAGTTCGTCTTCCTGCACGGCCTCGATATCTCCGGCCAGCAGCACCGACTGCCGCCCGATCTGCACCTTCAGCACGCAACTGCGGGCATTCGGACGCCATTTGTCGCTGTCATAGCTGGCCGCCTGCGGATGCAGGATGGTAAAGCCGATGCCATCCCAGTTCCACGATTGCCCGGCCTGGCAGCGTGTATGCGCGGGCGCGGCGCGCAGGATGGGGCTCTGTGGTGCCAGCGATGAATAGACGCTGTCCACCGGCAGATGCTTGAAGAGCGACACTGCCCCGCCGGAATGATCGTTGTCATTGTGGGAAATCACCACACGATCCAGATGATCGATACCGCGCGCACGCAGGTAAGGCAGGATCACGCGGGTAGCCCCGTCGGATTCGGCGGTGTAATACGGCCCGGTATCGTAGAGCAGGCGATGTCCCGGCGTTTCCACCAGCACGGCCATGCCCTGCCCGACGTCAAAGGCGGTCACGCGCATGCTGCCTTCGGCCGGGGCCACGGGCGCATTGAGCAGCAACGGCAACCAGCCGAACAGGCCCAGCCAGCGCACCGGCCAGCCGCGCGGCGCCAGCACCAGCAAGGTTCCCCCCAGGGCCAGCGCGAACATCCAGACGCCCGGCAGCGGCGTTTGCCACACCGCCCAGGGCATGGCATCAAGTACTCGCAGAAAATCGGCCAGCCACGCCAGCAGCTGGTGCGGGACCTGCAACACGAAGTGGGCGAGCAGTTCCGGCAGGATGCTGCCCAGCAGCGCCAGCGGCGTAATCACCAGCGAGACCAGAGGAATGGCCAGCGCATTGGCGATCGGACTGACCAGGGAATATTGCCCGAACAGCAGCACCGTCAAGGGCACCAGCCCCAGCGTGACGACATATTGGGCGTATCCCGCTTGCTTGATCCGCTGCAGCAGCGCCGACCACCAGTGCCTGCGCGAGGCCGCGGCAGCCATGGCCTGCGGCGGCTGCATGCGACCCACCGAGCCATAGAGCAGCAAGGCCACCGCCCCGAAAGACAGCCAGAACCCAGGCCACAGTACCGCCCAGGGATCGAGCAGCAAGACCAGCCCCAGAGCCAGGCACTGCACTACCGAGACACGCACGATGCGGCCGCGCCAGAAGGCGACCCCGACCACGACCAGCATGTAGAAGGTGCGCTGGGCCGGCACACCGAAGCCGGCCAGCAGAACATAGAGGAAAGCCACCAGCATGCCCACGATCACCGCCACCTTCTGGGCCGGCAGGCGCAGCGGCAGTTGCGCCCCGGTGAAGAAGGAACGCCGCCACAGCCAGCTCGCCAGCCCGCCGCACAAGGCCGCCAGCATGGTGATGTGCAGACCGGAGATGGCCATCAGGTGGCCAATGCCGGTGCGATTGAAGACGGTCCAGTCGGCCTGGTTGATGCCACGCTGGTCGCCCATGACCAGCGCCGCGATCACCCCGGCATAGGGCGCATCGGGCAACGCCGCATGGATGCGATCGCGCAGCCAGCCGCGCGCGCTGTCGATGACGTGGGAAGGTGTCCAGACGAATTCATCGACGCGCCGGTTCAGCGCCGTGAGCGGCGCGCCCGCCGCCGCCGGACGACCAACGACATAGCCGGTGGCACGCACATCGTCCTGCAGCAGCCACAGTTCGTAGTCGAATCCGTCGGGATTGGCATTGCCGTGCGGACGCTTGAGGCGCACCTGCAACCGCCAGCGTTCGCCGGGGCGCAGGTCGGGTACGGCCAGCCGGGGCGGGGCGAGCTGCTCGCCATCTTCGGACGGCAGCTGGTAACGCTGGGTGCCATACCAGGACAGCGCCAGCCGGGGCGGCACCGGCGGCTTCACGCCCCCCTGCAGCACCACCTGCTCCACGTCGAAACGGAAACGCACCCCCTGCTCGTTGTGGACGGGCAGATCGGCGACGGTACCAATGACGGTGATGTCCTTTCCTTCCCAGGCTGTCGGCAAAGCCTGGTCGAGGTAATAGAGCGCAAACGAGGCGGCCCACAGGAAACCCAGCCAGGCGCCGCAGGTCAGCAACAACGGCACCCGCAGGAAAGGCTGCCAGAACTTCCAGGCAGTCAAGGCCAGCAAGGCGGCCAGCACCAGGCCCACGGCATACCACTCGGTCCCGGGCAACTGGCCCTGCACCTGCAGCAAGCCCACGCCGACGGCAAATCCGATGATCAGCGCGCGCATCAGAGGTGCAGTCCCGCATGGGCCAGGCGCGGCAGCGCGGCCCGGGCATTGGCCGTGGTGGCGGCGGCGATCTCGTTCACGGGCAATTGGCGCAGCCCGGCCAGGACTTCGGCGATGCGCGGGATCTGGTCCGGCGTGTTGATGTCGGGATGGCGCCAGGCCGGGGAAATATCCGGCGCGTCGGTCTCCAGCACGATGGACGACAAGGGCAGTTCCTTTGCCAGGCGGCGAATCTGCAGCGAACGCGGGAAGGTCATGGCACCGCCGAATCCCAGGTGCAGCCCCAGTTCAACAAAGGTCCGGGCCTGCTGGTCGCTGCCATTGAAGGCATGGGCAATGCCACCCGGCACGCGGATACGGCGCAGATATTTGAGAATGATGTCCTGGGAGCGCCGCACATGCAGCAGGACCGGCAGCGCGAACTCGCGCGCCAGCTTGAGCTGCTCGGCGAAGAAGAATTCCTGCTTGTCGCGCAGCGGCGCTTCCTTCAGGGCTGGTACGAAGAAATCCAGCCCGATTTCGCCAATCCCTACAAATAGCGGATCGTTCAGCGCCTCGGCAATGGCCGAGCGCAGCGTGTCCAGATCGCTTTCTTCGGACGTGGGCACGTAGAGGGGGTGGATGCCCAGCGCATAGACGGCGTTGCCGACCTCGCGCGCCAGTCGGGCGACCTTATGGAAGTTCACCCGCGCGATGGCCGGGATGACGATGACGCGCACGCCAACCTGCGCGGCCTCGGCAGCGATGGCAGCGGAACGGGCGCCGAATTCCCCGGCATCGAGATGGCAGTGCGTATCAACCCACATGTGCTGGATGGCTTGGCGAAAATCGGAAAGACCGGCCCGGCGGGCAACGGCTCCGGATGACGACACCCGCAACAGGGGCCGCGACCGCATGGCTCAGCCAGGCTGATCCGGCTCGCTTCCCCCGAAGCGTCTTGTTGTTTCAACAGCATAGCCGGTTGGCACCGGCTTCGGAGACGGCAGTTTACCGTCTAACGCGCTCTTGCAGGGATTAACAATCGTAAAGAATGACGGCAGCAGGCGCGCAGCACCATGAAAAAGGGACGCGATCGCTCGCGTCCCGCGTCCCTGGCTGTCGAGCCTGGCTGATCCTGTGTGCGATCAGGCCGGCTGCAAGGACTTGCCCAGCTTGCGCAGGAACTGCTCGCAGCGTTCCATCTGCGACAGCGTCACGAACTCGTTGGGCTTGTGGGCATTGCCGATGTCGCCGGGACCGCAGACGATGGTCGGAATGCCGATCTGCTGGAACAGCCCCGCCTCGGTACCATACGCCACCTTGCGGGTTTCACGGTCGCCCGTCAGTGCGCGTACCAGTTCGGTGATGGCCGCCTGCTCCACCGCTTCCAGCGCCGGGCTGCCGGCGAAGTTGTCGATCTCCACGCGGGCGTCCGGGAACTCGCTGCGCATCTTGGGCAGCAGCACCTCGGCGATGTACTTGTCGATCCGGGCCTGGATGTCGGCCACGCTCATGCCGGGCAGGTTGCGGAATTCGTAAGTAAATTCACATAGCTCAGGGATGGTATTGACCGCGATGCCGCCACGGATCTGATTGGTGGTCATCGTGCTGAAAGGCACATCGAAGAATTGGTCATAGGGGCCATTGGCCTTGTAGCCATCGGCGAAATCGCGGATGGCGCAGATCAGGCGCGCGGCATGCTCGATGGCATTGCAGCCCTGCGGGGTCAGCGAAGAGTGCGCGGACTTGCCGTGTACCTTGCAGGCGAACACGTTGATACCCTTGTGCGCCACCACCACGTTCATGCTGGTGGGCTCACCGACCACGCAGCCATCGACCTTGATGCCGCGCTTGACGATCTCTTCCAGCATCACGGGAGCGCCGATGCAGCCGATTTCTTCATCATAGGAGAACGCCAGGTGAATAGGCTTCACACGCGGCATGGCCAGAAATTCCGGCACCAGCGCCAGCGAGGTGGCGATGAAGCCCTTCATGTCGCAGGTACCGCGACCGTACAGGCTGCCCTCCTTTTCGGTCAGCTTGAAGGGGTCGGTATCCCATTTCTGGCCATCCACGGGCACCACGTCGGTATGTCCGGAGAGCACGATCCCGCCCTCGGTGCTGCCGGCATCGGGACCGGCGGTAGCGGGCAAGGTGGCGAACAGGTTGGCCTTGGTCTGCTCCTTGTTGTGCGCCAGCCAGGAGGAGATGCCCTGCTTTTCCAGGCTGTCCCGCACGGTGGTGATCAGTTCCAGGTTGGAATTGCGGCTGGTGGTATCGAAGGCGACCAGGGTCTCTAGCCATTGGCGGGTGTTCATTGTCTTGCTCCAGTTTCCATCTGTATCTGTTCAGGTATTCGTGTCTTCAAAAGCATACCGCCGTCTCCAAAAGACGGCGGTATCAAGGGCATAGCTTACCCGGAAAGCCTCAAGACTGCTGACCGGCCGCCTTGAGCCCCTGGTCGGACAGTCGCAGCACGCGTGCGCAACGCCCGGCCAGCTCGATATCGTGGGTGACGATGACGAAGGCCGTACCCAGCGTACGCGAGAGTTCGATCATCAGTTCGAAGGTGCGATCGGCGGTGCTGCGGTCGAGGTTGCCGGTCGGTTCGTCGGCCAGCACGCAGGCCGGGCGCGTGACCAGCGCGCGCGCCAGCGCCACCCGCTGGCGCTCGCCGCCGGAAAGTTCACCCGGCCGGTGCGTCACGCGTTGCGCCAGGCCGACCTTGTCCAGCATCTCGCGGGCCTGTTCCTGCGCCTCGGCACGCTTGATGCGGCGGATCATCAGCGGCATGGCCACATTGTCCAGCGCAGAGAATTCCGGCAACAGGTGGTGGAACTGGTAGACGAAGCCCAGCGACTGGTTGCGCAGGGTTCCGCGCTCGCGCTCACCCAGGCTGGCGAAATCCTTGCCCAGCAGGCTCACGGTACCGCTGCTGGGGGTATCGAGCCCGCCCAGCAAGTGCAACAGGGTCGACTTGCCGGAACCGGAGGCGCCGACGATGGCGACCTGCTCGCCATGGTAGACGTCGATATCGACATTGCCCAACACCTTCACGGAATATTTGCCCTGGGTGAAGGTCTTGCCCAGTCCGCGCGATGAGAGCACGGCCTGGCGGTTCTTGATCGGATCAATATTATTCATAGCGCAGCGCCTCCGCCGGTTTGACACGGGCCGCTGACCAGCTCGGATAGAGCGTGGCCAGGAATGCCAGCACAACGGCCAGGCCGCCGATGGTGGTGACATCCGACCAGATCAGCTCGGACGGCAATTCGGAAATCACGTAGATGCTCTTGGGCAGGAACTGCACATGGAAGGCACGCTCGATGGCCGGCACCAGCACATCGATGTTCAGTGCCACCAGCACGCCCAGACCGACCCCGGCAGCCGTACCGATGAGGCCCACCAGTGCGCCCTGGATCACGAAGATCTTCATGATGGAACCGGGAGAGGCCCCCAGCGTGCGCAGGATGGCGATGTCGGCCTGCTTGTCGGTCACCGTCATCACCAGCGTGGACACCAGGTTGAAGGCCGCCACCGCGATGATGAGGGCGAGGATGATGAACATCATGCGCTTTTCGGTCTTCACGGCCGCGAACCAGTTGCTGTTCTGCTGCGACCAGTCGCGCAGGTAGAGGTCGCCGGTGAGAGTGTGGGCCAGTTGCTGAGTCACTTCCGGGGCCTGCAGCATGTCGCGGATGCGCAGGCGCACGCCGGTAGGGGCATCCATGCGGAACAGGGTCTCGGCATCCTTGATGTCGATGAACGCCAGCGACGAGTCGAATTCATAATGGCCGGCCTCGAAGATGCCGGTTACGGTGAACTGCTTCAGGCGCGGCAGCACGCCCGCCGGGGTCACCTGCCCCTGCGGCACGATCAGCGTGACCTTGTCCCCCAGGCCCACGCGCATGCCGCGCGCCAGCTCGCCGCCGATGACGATGTTGAATTCGCCGGGCTTGAGCGAATCGAAACTGCCCTGCTTGATCTGCCCGGCCACGTCGGACACCTTGCGCTCTTCTTCGGGCAGCACGCCGCGCACCATGACGCCGCGCAGGTTGTCGTCACGCGTCATCATGCCCTGACCGGACACGTAGGGCGCCGCGCCCAGAACTTCCGGGTTCTGGAAGGTCTGCTTGGCGACGGCCTGCCAGTCGTGCATGGCACCGGAAGCGTCAAACACCTCGATATGGGGCAGCACCGACAACATGCGATCACGGACCTCCTTCTGGAAGCCGTTCATCACCGACAGCACGACGATCAGCGCGGCCACGCCCAGCCCGATGCCGGCCATGGAAATGAGGGAAATGAAGGAAATGAAACTGTTGCGACCGCTGCGCTTGCCGGCCCGCGTGTAGCGGATACCGACCAGCCATTCGAACGGCAGGTTTTTAATCAGACTCAAAATTGCTCCGGGAGAGGGCCTGCACAATGTGCCACCAGTCGCCTCGCGCCCCAGGCTAGGGGCGCAATGCTCCGGCCGCACGCCAACACGGGCGAAGACAAAGCGCGAAGTTTGCCACAGTTTGGACCGACGGCCCATCCCTGGCCCTCAGCCGCCTGCTCGCGCCTGACCCGTAGGTCGCCCGCCGTGATGTCTATAGATTCACTTCCACGGCAGAGGTTCGCGCTCAGTGACTTCATATAAAAGCACTTCCTGATGTTGCATCATGAACTGGTTATATATACAGTATCTGCTTGCGCCCCCTCGCCCCTCCGGATTTCCCGCACCATGCCACCCGAACTCGCTCAGGACGTCCCCGACACCAGCAGCCCGCCCAGCGGCGAGCGCGATCCGTTTGCGCGCCTGAACGCGCAGCAGCGCGAGGCGGTCGAGCACGGCAGCAAGCTTCCGCCGGCACAGCAGCTGCCGCTGCTCATCGTGGCCGGTGCCGGTACCGGCAAGACCAATACCCTGGCGCACCGCGTCGCCAGGCTGATCCTCGATGGGGCCGACCCGCAGCGCATCCTGCTGCTGACCTTCTCGCGCCGGGCGGCCGCCGACATGGGCCGGCGCGTCGGCCAGGTGATCCGACAGGTCCTGGGGCTCGCGCCTGCCGACAGCCCGCCGCAACTGCCCTGGTCGGGCACCTTCCACGCCATCGGCGCGCGTCTGCTGCGCGAGTACGCGACCGTCATCGGATTGGAAGAAGACTTCACCATCCAGGATCGCGGCGATTCGGAAGACCTGATCGGCCTGCTGCGCCATGAGATGGGGCTGTCCTCGACCGACAAGCGTTTTCCGCTGAAGGCGACCTGCCTGTCCATTTATTCACGTGCGGTCAATACCCGGCAAGACCTGGGCACGGTGCTGCAAACCCAGTTCCCCTGGTGCCGGGAATGGGAAAGGCTGCTGGGCGAACTCTTTACCCGCTATGTGGAGGCCAAGGAAGCCCAGCATGTGCTGGATTACGACGACCTGCTGCTGTTCTGGGCCGACATGCTCTCGGACCCAGTGATCGCGCAGTCGGCAGGCGCGCGCTTCGACCACGTGCTGGTGGATGAATACCAGGACACCAACCGCCTGCAGGCCGAGATCCTGCAAAGGATGAAACCGGATGGCGCCGGTGTGACCGCCGTAGGCGACGATGCCCAGTCCATCTATTCCTTCCGGGGCGCCACGGTGCGCAACATCCTCGACTTTCCCGAGCTGTTCACGCAGTCGGCGCGGCTGTTGACGCTGGAACAGAACTATCGCTCCACGCAGCCCATCCTGCAGGCCTCCAATGCGGTCATCGCCGATGCGCCGGAGCGGCACCTCAAGCAGCTCTGGAGCGACAAGCCTTCCTCGCAGAAGCCGCAACTGGTGGTGATCCCGGATGAGGCCGAACAGGCGCGCTGGGTGGCCAACCGCATCCTGGCGCATCGGGAAGAAGGACTCACGCTGAAGTCGCAGGCGGTGCTCTTCCGTACCGCCACCCACAGCGCGGCGCTGGAACTGGAACTGGTCCGGCGCAACATTCCCTTCGTGAAGTTCGGCGGCCTCAAGTTCCTGGAAAGCACACACATCAAGGACCTGCTGTCCCTGCTGCGCCTGGCCCACAATCCCAGTGGGCGGATGGCGGGCTTCCGGGCGCTGCAACTGATCCCCGGGGTCGGTCCCGCTACCGCCAGGAAGGTGCTGGACCTGATGGCCGGTGCCAGCGCCCCGGCCGACGCGCTCCTGAACTTCAGCGCGCCCTCCGGCATCGCCTTGCAATGGCAGGCCTTTGCCGACACCTATGACCTGATGCGTCGCGCCAGCGCGACCTGGCCGACCGACCTCCAGGCCGCGCGCGACTGGTACCTGCCGCAGCTGGAACAACGCTACGAGGATGCCGACGCCCGCGCCGCCGACCTCGAGCAGTTGACCGCGCTGGCCAGGGGCTATGCCTCGCGCGAGAAATTCCTCACCGAACTGACCCTGGACCCGCCCGAGGCCAGCAGCGATTTCTCCGGCCCGCCCTATCGCGACGAAGATTACCTGACGCTCTCCACCATCCACTCCGCCAAGGGCCAGGAATGGCGCTCGGTCCATGTACTGAATGTGGTCGACGGCTGCATTCCGTCCGACCTGGCCACCGGCAGCGAGGCCGAGATCGCCGAGGAACGGCGTCTGCTGTACGTGGCCATGACACGCGCCAGGGAGTATCTGCACCTGGTGGTACCACAGCGCTTCTACATCACCCAGCAGACGGCGCAGGGCGAGCGCCACATCAACGGCATCCGCAGCCGTTTCATCACGCCGCGCATGCTGCCTTTCTTCGAGGACAGCCTGTGGTTCTCGGCCGAGACCAATGGCGCGCGCACGCCCATGCCCGACAGCGTGCGCATGCTGGTACGACAGCGCGCCAAAAACGCCTGGAACAAGCAATGACACTGCCTTGAAGTGAAGCTTTGTGCAGTCGACGGGGCCAAGCGGCGCGCCAGCCGCTAAAATAGCGCCCCATGAATCAACTCGACATCCTCATCCCCTTCGCCCTGCCCCCGGCCGAGCTGGCGCGCGACCTGCTGCGCCAGTGCCAGGCGCCGGCCCTGGCCATGCTGCTGGGCCGGGGCAAGGCCGTGGCGCGCCAGGCGCATGATCCGTTTTCACGCGCCCTGCCGCATGAACACTGGCTGGCCCGACGCTTCGGCCTGCCGCCTGCCGCCCAGGATTGCAGCCCGGCTGCCGCCAGCGCGCTGATGCAGCGCTTGGGCCACGCGCCCAGCGCCGGCCACTGGTTCGTGCTGCATCCGGCCCACATCCACGTGGCCCGCGATCATCTGGTGTTGACCGACATCGGCCAGCTGCAACTGGAGGAGGACGAATCGCGCCGCCTGTTCGACGCCGCCCTGCCGCTCTTTACCGAGATCGGCCATGAGCTGGTCTATGGCGACGCCCGTACCTGGTTCATCCGGGCCGATGCCTGGGCCGGCCTGCGCACCTCCACCCCTTCGGCGGCCAGCGGGCGCAATGTCGATATCTGGATGCCCGAAGGACCGGGCGAGCTGGCCTGGCGCAAGCTGCAAAACGAAGTGCAGATGCAATGGTTCGCCGAGTCCCTCAACGAACAGCGCGAAATGCGCGGCCAGAAGGCCATCAACTCGATCTGGATCTGGGGCGGCGCCAATGCCGGCGTGCTGGCGCAGGACATCTACACCGAACGCTTCGGCCTGCGCGGCTGGCTGCGCGCCTTCGGGCAGGAGCGCATCGATGGGGGCGCGGCCCAGCTCGTGCGCGGCAGCGGCCACCGCCTGCTGGTGCTCGATGCCCTGGCCGAAGCCGCGCTGGCCGAGGAATGGGGTCTCTGGCTGCAGCACCTGGAACACCTGGACCGCGACTGGCTGGCACCCTTGCTGGTATCGCTGCGGGCAGCAAGCCTGGAGTCGCTCAATCTGATCCTGAGCGGCGCGGATCGCAGCCTGGAAGTGACGGTCACCCGTGGCGCGCTGCGGCGTTTCTGGCACAAACCTTCACTGGCGGGGCTGTCGGCATGATACGCGTCACCACCCGCTCCTATGACATCACCCAGGCCGAGCAACTCATCGCCGAAGGGGTGCACCCGGTGCTGGCACGCGTCTATGCGGCGCGCGGCCTGTCCACCGCACGTGAGCTGGCCAGCGAGCTCAATGCCCTGATCGCCCCGTCCGGCCTGCTGCATATCGATGCCGCCGCCAGCTACCTGACCGACGCCATCGCCGCGCGCAAGAAGCTGGTCATCGTCGCCGACTACGACTGCGACGGCGCCACCGCCTGTGCCGTCGGCCTGCGCGGATTGCGCCTGTTGGGCGCGCAGGTCGACTATATCGTGCCCAATCGCTTCGAATACGGTTACGGCTTGACGCCCGAGATCGTCGAGCTGACCGTGCGCGAGAAGAATCCCGACATCATCGTCACCGTCGACAACGGCATCGCCAGCATCGATGGTGTGGCCGAAGCCAAGCGGCGCGGCATCGACGTCGTGGTGACCGACCACCACCTGCCCGGCGACGCCCTGCCGGAGGCGCGCGTGATCGTCAATCCCAACCAGCCGCAGTGCGGCTTCCCCAGCAAGAACCTGGCCGGGGTGGGCGTGATGTTCTACGTGCTGCTGGCGCTGCGCGCCGAGATGCGCAAGCGCGGCCGCTTCGATGCCCAGACCCAGCCACGGCTGGACAGCCTGCTCGACCTGGTGGCCCTGGGCACCGTGGCCGACGTGGTCAAGCTGGACGCCAACAACCGCATCCTGGTGGCGCAGGGCTTGAAGCGCATGCGCAGCGGCAAGATGCACCCCGGCATCGCCGCCCTGTTTCGCGCCGCCGGCCGCGAGGCCCGCCGCGCCACTCCGTTCGACCTCGGTTTTGCCGTCGGCCCGCGCCTGAACGCGGCCGGCCGCCTGGCCGACATGTCGCTGGGCATCGAATGCCTCACTACCGATGACGAAGGCCGTGCCTGGGCCATCGCCCAGCAACTCGACGCCATCAACCGCGAACGGCGCGACATCGAAGCCGGCATGCAGGACACCGCCCTGCTGCTGCTGGACGATTTCAACCCGGCCGACCGGCGCACCATCGCCGTTTTCGATCCCTCCTGGCACCAGGGCGTGATCGGCATCGTGGCCTCGCGCCTGAAGGACAAGTTCTACCGCCCCACGATCACCTTCGCACCGGGAGATGAAGGTTTCATCAAGGGCTCGGGCCGCTCCATCGCCGGTTTCCACCTGCGTGACGCGCTCGATCTGGTGTCCAAGCATGCCCCCTCGGTGATGACCAAGTTCGGCGGCCACGCCATGGCGGCCGGGCTGACCATCCATGCTGAAGCCTTCGATGCCTTTGCGCAGGCTTTCGAGGCGGTAGGGCGCGACTGGCTCACGCAAAACCAGCTGGAGCGCGTCATCGAGACCGATGGCGAACTCGAGGACAGCTACTATTCGGTGGAATTCATCAGCCTGATGGACCAGCAAGTGTGGGGCCAGGGCTTTGCCCCGCCGGTGTTCTGCGACCATTTCCGCGTGCTCAGCCAGCGCATCCTCAAGGACAAGCACCTCAAGCTGCAACTGGAAAAGGGAGGGCGCAAGTATGACGCCATCTGGTTCGGCCATACCGATGCCCTGCCCGACCATGCCCAGGTCGCCTTCCGGCTGGATGCCAACGAATACAACGGCAAGACCAGCGTGCAACTGATGGTGGAACATGCGGAACCCGCCTGAAACCCTGACAGGCCCCTCGTCGAGCCAGGCGGGCTGCGCACGCGGGCAAAGCCTTGCCCTGCAAGGATTGCAGCCCGGCAATAGCTAAAAAAAGAGCACCGGCACCACATTGCAGTGGCACAATATTGGCTTGGAGCGACTTCCGGGCAATTTTGAAGGAAGTGGGCAACAAGGGCGCTCCGAGCAAAAACAACAACATCAAATCCCTGAATGAAGCTCAAGCGCATCCATTGCAGCCTGGTGTCTCGACTCGTCCTCTTCGGCCTCCTGCTGATCGTGGTCAGCGCCTTCATGCGCTACTACATCCTGATCGACTTTCTGGAAAAGGAACAAGCCCAGGTCGCAGCCGACCAGCAAAGCACCATCGCCAGCTATCTGGCCGAGGACATCGGGTACCGCGTACAGGAGCGGGCGCACTACCTGGAACGCCTGGCCCGGCACCTGCCGGCGTCGATGCCGGCAGACCGCGCAGGACTGTACACCTGGCTGCAGGAGCACCAGGAATTGCAGCCGCTGTTTGCGCAAGGACTCTTCGTGGCCGACACCAACGGCATGATCGTCGTCGACTACCCCACGCTCAATGGCCGCCGCGCCCTGTCGCTGACCGGGTACCCCGATTTCGAACGCGTCATGCGGGGCGCCACCGTGATCTGCCCGCCCCTGACCAGCCCGGCCAGCGGCAAACCCATCCTTGCGATCATGACGCCGCTGCGCAATGCCGAGGGCCGGATCGTGGGGGTACTGGGCGGCAGCACCGAACTGACTGCGCCGGGCTTCCTCGATCACCTGCAACGGGCCAGACTGGGGCCGACCGGCAGTTTCCTGCTCATTGCACCCAACCAGCGCCTGATCATCGCCTCCAGTGACGAGGCCCTGGTCTATACCCGCTTGCCTCCCGTGGGCCAGGACAAGCTGATGGACCAGGCCCTGCAGCAGGGATACCGCGGCAATGGCGTGGACGTGGCGGCCAATGGGGTCAGTGAAATCAAAGCCTTTTCCTCGGTGCCCGGCACCAGCTGGCTGGTAGCGGTGACGCTGCCGCTGGCCGACGCTTTGCCCACAGTCGCCCGTACCCGCGCCCTGATCGGGCGCGGTGGACTGATTCAGGGGGTCATGGTGGTTGCGCTGGTGGTGCTGGCCTACCTGTGGTTCTTCCGCCCGCTGCGCCGTGCCGCCGCCCTGGCCGACCGCATGACGCGCGGCGAGCTGCCGCTGTCGCCGCTGCCGGTGGAGCGGCGCGATGAAGTCGGCCACCTCACCATGGCCTTCAATGGGCTGCTCTCGCGCCTGAAGCTGCACCAGGCCGAACTGCAACATCAGGCCCATCACGACGTGCTGACCGGCCTGCCCAACCGCATGATGCTGGCCGAACGGATGGAGGCGGCGCTCACCCACGCCTGCCGCGAACGCAATGGTGTGGCGCTGCTGTTCCTGGATCTGGACGGTTTCAAACCGATCAACGATACCCTCGGCCACAAGGCCGGCGACCTGGTGCTGCAGGAAGTCACACGGCGCCTGCGCCAGGTGGCCCGCCACGGCGATACCCTGGCGCGCGTGGGCGGGGATGAATTCGTGCTGCTCATTACCGATCTCGGCCAGCCCTACGAACAGGGCGCGCAGGTGCTGGCCGAAAAATGTATCAAGGTGGTCTCGGAACCGCTGCACCTGGCGCAGGGAGACTATCAGCTGGGCGTGTCGGTGGGCATCGCCGTGTGTGACGGCAGCTGTGACGCCGACAGCCTGCTGCAGGCGGCCGACAAGGCCATGTATGCCGCCAAGGGCAACGGCCGTGGCTGCTACGTGATTGCCCCGGCACGGCCGACGGTGGCCGACGAACTCAACGTACCGGCAGGAACTGCAGGAATGACCCGCCCAACAGGTTCTGCACATAGCTGATGCCGGCACGGCGATAGCGCTCGGTCATGAATTCGGCCATCAGGTCCAGGCGGCCGACGATCTTGCCGAATTCACGTTCGAAACTCAGATTGCGTGCCTGGCTGCCGATCTCGTCGGACAGCAGCAAGGGTGCACCGCTGGCATGGCGGCGACTGGAGAGGATCCAGGCGGCGATCTCCACATTGCGGGCAGCGTTGTAGAGACGCTGGGCATCGAGCCCGTCGACCAGGAAGAATTCAATCTTGTTGCCATGCGCCACGATGATCATGTCGGCGGTGGCATCGATGAAGGCCGCGACCCTATCCCCCTTGAACTCCGGCGACAAGGCCAGCGTCATGGCCTCGATATCGCGCTTGCCCTGCAGTTCCGGCCAGGCCTGGCGCTGTTCGATGGCCTGGCGCACCTTCTGCTCGGCCTCGTCGCGGCTGGCCGCAGTCTTTTTCCATTCGGCCGGATTGCGCCGATACAGCTTGGACATCAGCAGGTAGAGACTGTCGAGATTGGCCCGCATGGCCAGGGTAGCCACGCGGTTGCTGTCGGATTGGCCCATCTCGCGTGAACTGGCCTGGGCGCCCTTGACTTCGCCATGCGGGGCGGGTGTCGAGGCGCACCCGGCCAGCAGTGCGAGGCACAGCAGGGGCGGCAGGAGAAAAAACAGCTTTCTGGTCATCGGCGGGCGGCACGAAACGAGCTGACAGGGCCTGATCCTAGCAGAATGCGTTCCCTCCGCCCCCTTCAGACTGAAGCCTTTTGCTTCACATCAGGCCTTTCCGGTATGCGGCAAACCGGTCAGATAGCCGACCGTGGCACCGAAGCGATCCTTGTAGTTGGCGCGTACCAGCGGGTCGAGGGTGTCCTTGACCTTGTCGTGCAAACCTTTTTCCCAGTCGCCGGCGTGCTGGAAATTGCTCATCACGTAGGTCCAGCCGTTGATTTCATCGACGGCGTGCAGGCCGGTCGATTCGGCACCGGCCGGGCAGGACAGTACGCGGGTGAGCGCCTTGGTATCGACGTTGTAGGCCCACAGGAAGTTGTTGACGTGCATGCCGCTGTCTTCGCCGATGAACAAGGTCCGCAGCTTCTCGGAGAACTTGATGTTGTCCGGATTGGCAATGTGCTCCTGATCGGCCAGGTTGCCGAGGGCATCCGGTGTCTTCAGGTCTACGCCCACCAGGGCCGCCGGCGGGGCCATGTCGATGGCGACCCATTCACTGTCGATGACATTGCCGCCGGTATCGCGCTGGCCACCGCGCAGGTTCAGGGCGTACACGGCGCCGGCCCGGGGCCCGGCGACCTTGATGTGACCGGAGCCATTGAGCATCGAGGTCTGGATGTAGGACATGGCCGAATAGGCGATCTTGTCCTGCGCGTTGACGGTCGTGCCTTCCATCTTGGTGAAGCCCAGGCTGCCACCGGCGAGTGCCGCATAGCGGTGGGTTTCGAGGAAGGCCGCGGCCTTCTGCATGCCCGGCTTGACGCGCACCCAGTTGAACTTGCCGTTGAACGGGATCTTGGAGAAGGAACCGTCGGCCGGATCAGTGGTGCGGATGTCCATGATGTCGGCGGCCTTGTAGCGGTCTGCCATGGCCTTGACTTCGGCGCTGGTGGCGCTGCCCAGGCGCACCCAGGACAACTTGCCCGCGCCCGGACCGACGCCCGAGACCTGCTCCCAGCGCGCCACGTAGAGCGTGCCCGACGACAAGTCGGCAGCACGGTCAGCGATGAACATGAACAGGCCACCATTGGTGGCGTCGTCGCCCATCAACACGGTGCGCTGGTCCGGCATGACCTGCACCAGCTCGTGCGAGATGCGGCCCAGGCAGTAGTGCTTCTTGATGGAGCCGGTGCCGTCGGGGTGGACGGTCACTTCCGGCAAGTGGCCGTAGTGGTAGGGATTGGCGCGGTTCTCGTCGCCATACAGATTCTTGCTGAAGGCCTTGAATTGCGGGTTGGAGGCGATGGCCGAGGCATCCGGTTCATATTCTTCCGACGACAGGTGCGTATTCCAGGGCGACAGGCTGGCGCCGCAGGTGATCCACAGACCGTTGACCTGGGACGTATCGACATTGTGGTACTGCACCAGCGACAACTTGCCCGAGGACGGGTCCTGGTCCAGCGTCAGCACGGCGATGGGCGACGGCAGCTGGCCGTACATGGCGGCCTGCTTCTGGTCGCGGGTGGTGTATTCGAATTGCACCACGGCAAATACCGCATTGCCCTTCACGCCCGGCACCTTGGCACCGGCCACGGTCAGCAACGAAGAGCCGTCCGGGCAGTCGGAATAGAACTGGCGCTCCTTGCCCGGCACCGAACGGTCGATGATGGGCTGATTGTTGATGTCGAGGTAGCCGCCGGCGAGAATGGTACCGCCCTTTCCGTCGGGCACCATGTCGCCGGTCATGAAGAAGGGTTGATAGGCCAGCTTGTAACTCTGTTTGCTGCCATCGGCAAAGATCACTTCCAGGGCCGAACCGACGGTGGTGGTGGCCATCGCGGCCGGATTGGCCAGGGTCGGAGCCGGCATGCCGGTGAAGCGCGCCGAGGCAAAGGGCTTGCCCGCGCCGGGGGTGGCGCAGGCCGCCAGCAGGGCCGAGGCCGACAGGCCGCCGGTCAGCGGCAGCAGGGGCGCGGCGCCCAGCGCCTTGAGCAGGTTGCGGCGGCCGGCTTGCGGCTGATCGACGTCGGATTGGGTAGCGGTGGGGGCAGGCTGTCTCATCGAAGGTTCTCCGTATTGGCTAGCAGATGGCAGGCAGCGCCGGGCGCCGCCGTCAGGATTTTGTCAGTCAAACAAGCGCGCCGATGGTAGCGAGGGAAAATGACAGGCGCGTGACGGGGGTGAAACTGCCCTCCTCCTCTTGTATAATTCGAGGTTTGATCGCAAAAGAAACCATCATGGAAGCAGAACGCCTCAATTCCCTCCAATCCTTGCTCGACGACCTGGCCACCCGTGCCACCGAGCTTCGGAGGTATCTTTGACTTCGATGTGAAGTCGGAGAAACTCGAACAAGTCAACGCCGAACTGGAAGACCCCAACGTCTGGAATGACCAGAAGCGGGCCCAGGACCTCGGCAAGGAAAAGAAATCGCTGGAAGCGATCGTTCACACCCTCGTCAAGATCGACAGCGAACTCACCGATGCGCGTGACCTGTTCGAGATGGCGCGCGAGGAAAAGGACGAGGACACCATCGTCGCCATCGAGGCCGATGCCGAGAACCTGAAGAAGCTGGTGGAAGAAATGGAATTCCGCCGCATGTTCAGCGGCCCCATGGACGCCAACAACTGCTTCATCGACATCCAGGCCGGTGCCGGCGGTACCGAAGCCCAGGACTGGGCTTCCATGCTGCTGCGCCAGTACCTGCGCTATTGCGAACGCAAGGGCTTCAAGGCCGAGATCCTGGAACAGTCCGACGGTGAAGTGGCCGGCATCAAGACCGCCACCATCAAGGTCGAAGGCGAATACGCCTATGGCTTCCTGCGCACCGAAACCGGTGTGCACCGTCTGGTGCGCAAGTCGCCCTTCGACTCGTCCAATGGCCGCCATACCTCCTTCTCCAGTCTCTTCGTCTACCCCGAAGTGGATGAATCCTTCGAGATCGAGATCAACCCGGCCGACGTGCGTGTCGATACCTACCGCGCTTCCGGTGCCGGTGGTCAGCACATCAACAAGACCGACTCCGCCGTGCGCCTGACACACGCGCCGTCGGGCATCGTCGTGCAATGCCAGAACGACCGCAGCCAGCACCGCAACCGTGCCGAAGCCTGGGACATGCTGCGCGCCAAGCTGTTCGAACTGGAACTGCGCAAGCGCATGAGCGAGCAGCAGAAGCTGGAAGACTCCAAGACCGACGTCGGCTGGGGCCACCAGATCCGCTCCTACGTGCTGGACCAGTCCCGCATCAAGGACTTGCGCACCAACTTCGAAACCGGCAATACCAAGGCCGTCCTCGATGGCGACCTCGACGACTTCATCGCGGCCTCGCTGAAACAGGGCGTCTGATCCGCAGCGGCTGCGCGGCCTTGCTGCGCGGCCGGCTCATGCTGATCCGACCGTTCAACCTTCAAGAATTCCAACCATGACCACGCAAAACACCCCCGCCGCCCAGCCGGCAGCCGACGAGAACAGCATCATCGCCGAGCGCCGCGCCAAGCTGGCGGCGATCCGCGAACAGGGCATCGCCTTCCCCAACGATTTCCGTCCGGCCAACAACGCCGCCGACCTGCATGCGAAATACGACGGCTTCGAGAATGAGGCCCTGGAAGCCGAGCCGGTCACCGTCACCGTCGCCGGTCGCATGATGTTGAAGCGGGTCATGGGCAAGGCCGCCTTCGCCACCCTGCAGGATGCCTCGGGCCTGCGCGCCGATGGCCGCATCCAGCTCTACGTGACCCGCGACGTCACCGGCGAAGAAGCCATGGCCGCCTTCAAGCACTATGACCTGGGCGACATCCTGGGTGCCGAGGGTACGCTCTTCAAGACCAAGACCGGCGAACTGTCCATCAAGGTCACCAGGCTCAAGCTCATCACCAAGTCGCTGCGCCCGCTGCCGGACAAGTTCCACGGCCTGGCCGACCAGGAAATGAAGTATCGCCAGCGCTACGTCGACCTGATCATGAGCGAAGAGACCCGCCGCACCTTCAAGGCGCGTACCGCCGCGATGTCGTCGATCCGCCGCTTCATGGAAACCAACGGCTTCATGGAAGTGGAAACTCCGATGCTGCACCCGATCCCGGGCGGCGCGGCGGCCAAGCCCTTCATCACCCATCACAATGCGCTGGACATGCAGATGTTCATGCGCATCGCCCCCGAGCTGTACCTGAAGCGCCTGGTGGTGGGCGGCTTCGAGCGTGTCTTCGAGATCAACCGCAACTTCCGCAACGAAGGTGTCTCGCCACGTCACAATCCCGAATTCACGATGATGGAGTTCTACGCCGCCTACGTGGATTACCAGTGGCTGATGGGCTTCACCGAACAGGTGATCCGCCAGGCTGCCATCGACGCCCACGGCACTGCCGTGCTGACCTACCAGGGCCGCGAGCTGGACCTGTCCAAGCCCTTCGACCGCCTGACCATCACCGGCGCGATCCTGAAGTACGCCCCGAACTACACCGAGACGCAACTGGCCGACATCGACTTCCTGCGTACCGAACTGAAGAAGTTCGGCGTCAAGACCGACCAGGCCCCGCTGGCCGGCGCCGGCATCGGTGCGCTGCAACTGGCGCTGTTCGAAGAGACGGCCGAGTCGCAACTGTGGAACCCGACCTACATCATCGACTACCCGGTTGAAGTCTCGCCGCTGGCGCGCGCCTCCGACACGGTGGCCGGCATCACCGAGCGCTTCGAGCTCTTCATCACCGGCCGTGAGATCGCCAATGGCTTCTCCGAGCTGAATGACGCCGAAGACCAGGCTGCCCGCTTCCAGGCCCAGGTCGCGGCCAAGGATGCCGGTGACGAAGAAGCCATGTATTACGATGCGGACTACATCCGCGCCCTGGAATATGGCATGCCCCCGGCCGGTGGCTGCGGCATCGGCATCGACCGCCTGATGATGCTCATTACCGACTCGCCCAACATCCGCGACGTGATCCTGTTCCCGCACCTGCGTCGCGAAGACTGATCCTTGCAGCAGGGAGATGGCGCATCCCGCCGCCGTCTCCCCTCTGCCTGACCAGCCCGCCTGCGCATCCCGCTCCCCGGATGCGCAACCCAAGCCTCCCCGCATTGCCCCGCCTG